>JAIRQQ010000095.1 GCA_031256395.1 Nitrososphaerota archaeon | reverse complement strand
TGCGTCTCTATGGCCGCTTAACCTACAATTGGACCCATGCCAAAAACAAAGCCGAGCTTCAAAATCCCTTTTTGGAATGTCTAGAGGACCTATTTGAGATCGTTGAAGCCTACTTTAAGATCTGCCGCAAATATGGGGTACCAGTTTTTGAGGAACCCTACACCTTTCTGCCCGACGAGTTTAAACGGGAAGTCAAACTTGCGGGAGATATGCTTAGGCGGATCTCGACGTATAGTGATTTTGAAATTCATCTTTCAATTTTGGAGGGCATAATATGAGCGAAGTGCTTGAGCGCCGCCTAGAATTCTTAAAGCTCGAAGCTTTGGGGTTTTCTTTGTGTGAGATTGTGAAGCAACTAAGCGAGAAATATCAAACCAGCCAGAGAAATATCTACTATGACGCAGAAAACCGCGGCACCTGGCAACCGGTTTTAACGCAACTCTTTGATTTGGATAAGGCCCATCTCATTGCAGCTAACCGCTATGAGTATCTCTATCGGTTGGCTAGTCTGCATTTCCAAACAGCAAATGACGTTCAAAAGCCTGTTTATCTCTCAAGAATGATAGAGATTACCGATCGGTTGGTTACTTTGCTGGGACTCGAATCGCTCAAAGAGAATCAGGATAAAAAGAAACTCGATACTGAGGTTGAGAAAGCGTTAGCGCAAATAGAAGTTTTAATGCATACGTCGGGACTTCTTGGGAAATCTACAGCTTTATATACACTCCAAACCAATGAGACCTTGTAGGAGAATATTGGTGTGCAAAGCTACCGCTCAATCCCCAACGAGAAAGAAATAAGCAATGAATACCTAAACACCAGCAAACAGTATGACGAATTCAGACGGATATTCAGCTCAGCACACCTCGTCAAAACCGATGGAAAATAAAGAGTTGCATCTCATGATTTCAACTAATGAATACCAAGGTTCATCTGAGCCTTTTACGATTGAACAATTCTACAAGTTCCTATCAACAAACAAACTAATGGCGGGCAAATGTGTAAAATGCGGAAAAATTCATCTGCCACCCCGGCCGCTCTGTAGCGAGTGTTTTTCCAGAGAATTTACTTGGATACCCCTCTCAGGGAAAGGCAAACTCCTCACATACACCATCATTCATGTAGCCCCAACCCAGTTCCAAGCCTTAACACCGTATGCTGTAGGTATTGTTGAACTCGAAGAGGGATTAAAAATCCCCGGAATGATACAGGACATAACGCAGGAACAAATTAGGATTGGCATGGAGTTAATGCTGGATTTTGGCACAGGTATTTTGCCCCAAAATTGGCCCGCATGGTGTCGCTACCACTTCATTTCTTTGAATCCGTAATCTTTGGATAACCCTCACTAGGTAGTAATTACCTGGTGAGGGCTTCTTTGACCACGAAAACCTCTAAATTCAGGAAGAGAGGACCTGATCGCAAAACCCTCACCAAGCAAATTAGGGATTGTATGCTTGATTAAACTTTTGGTGTTTTCTTGTTTGGTAGTATGTTTTTGTGGTCTTTGGGCAGGTTTTGTTATCAGGTAATGTTTATTTAAAGTGGGTTAATTGTGTGGTGGTGAATGGGTATTTTAAATGTCTGTCTGTATTGTGTCGTGTAGTGTTCTCAAAGGCGAGCTTAGACAGCTTAGGGCGGAGGGTAAATTGGATGCTGAATTGGTGTTTGTGAGCAAAAACTTTCATGTAGACTATGCTCAGTTGGAGAGTAATCTTCGCAGAATTCTTAAGCATACCAAAGAACGGTTTGATGGTAAAATTGTGTTGGTTTATGGTGATCTCTGTTTGGGGCAGGGTGAAGAGATGAAAGAGTTAGTCAATGAATATGGTATTGTTAAGGTGGATGCTCTGAATTGTATTGATTGTCAGCTTGGTGGTAGAGGCAGGGTTTTGGAAGCGGATCCTGAGCATAACTTGATGTTTATGGGTCCGGGAATGGTAGAGTTTTTTGCCGACATGAAACGGAGCCTCAAACATCAGGGTATGGATGATGAGGCAATGTTTAGGGGGTTGTTTAGTGGCATCAGAGGAATCATGCTTTTGAATACTTGTGGGGATAAAGAGGCTCTTTTGAGGGATCTAAATGAGCTGGGTATGGGTCTTGAGGTGATAGAAACCATAGATATTGGTCCAGATAATGTGTTGCGGCTGGTTTTGGAGGCCTTGGAACGGGATGAGGTGTAGTTGGCGTTTTGTTTAGTTAAAGTTTAGGTTGATTGTTTGGGTATCGAGTGAATTACCGTAAATATTAAAGAATGCGACATACAATAAAGATACCATTAGTGGAGTGTGCCTCATTGACTCAAACTCTTGATTCGGTTCCTGTGTCTCAGGCTACGAAGCGTGTTGAAGATTGGAAATCTCGTTTAATTGATTTGTCCCGGAAAAATAATTTGCTCTATTTCCGTAAAACAAGACGTGGTAATCTTGCTATAACTCAGCCGGATGCGCAAAAAATTTTTGATATACTAGTTGTAAAGAGTGGTCGTTTAGAGTTCTATATGCCGCCTGCACCTAAGCCTGAAAAAACTGATTCTGAAGCGGGTGATAAATCCAAGGCAAAAGGCAGGAGAAAGGCTAAGGCAGATAGTAAACCTAAAGGAGCATCTCCAACGGTTGAGTCTGAAGCGGAAGTTAAAATCGTAAAATCTTCCGTCAAAGCGGCGGTCATAGATGAAGCGGCGAAGCGGCCTGGTGTAAATCAGCTTGTTTTGGGTAAATTAAGCCCTATCGAAGTTGATCGTGCACTCAAGGCTTTGGAGAGGCGGTCTCTGTTGGATTATCGGGAGCGGGGGGTTCGTATTTTGTATGCGGCGTTTGGAACTCTAAATTGGGTGGATGTGGAAACCAAGGAGAGTGTACAGTCGCCGTTGATTTTGGTACCGCTTGAAATCGGTAAAGAAAGCATTCGTGCCCCCTACAGTATTGCGGTTCCTCCTGTGGAAGATGAAGCGGTGCTAAACCCTGCGTTAGCTGCAAAACTCTATAACGATTACCGCATAGAGTTGCCGCCCTTGCCTGAGGAGTGGGAAGAGCAGACGCTGGTAGACTATTACCGCCAAGTTGAAGTTGCTGTGTCTAAGATGAGCTGGAAAACTGAGGTTTCCATCGATTTGGGGTTGTTTTCCTTCCAGAAGTTGGTCATCTACAAAGACTTAGAATCCAACAGTCCGCTTATAACTCAGCATCCTATCATCCGGGCCATCGCAGGTATCAAAGAGGAGAGTCTCATCCAAGCAGGTCTGCCCGAAGAAAAAGATGTTGATAAAGTGGAGGTACCTGCCAAAACCTATCAGGTCCTTGATGCCGATAGTAGTCAACGGTTAAGCATCAAATATGCTCTGCATGGACAGAGCTTTGTTATGAAGGGTCCGCCGGGCACAGGCAAAAGTCAGACCATCGCCAATATTATCGCCGAGTGCATCGCAAACGGCAAAAGTGTGCTGTTTGTCAGTGACAAGATGGCCGCTCTTGAAGTGGTTTATAAACGGTTAAGTGAGGTGGGATTGTCGCATTTCTGTTTGGAAATGCACAGCAGCAAAGCCAACAAACAACAGGTGGTAGCAGAACTCAAGCGTAGTCTCGATGAAACCCTTGTCCCCCGCAAGCTACCCTCCAGCCACGAGTTTGATAGACTATCGGAGTATAGAAACACCCTAAACGGTTACGTCACAGCCCTCCATCAGAAACGGCCCTATCTGCAGCGAAGCGCCTATGAAGTGCTAAGCATAATTTGCAACTTGGAACGTGTGCCCTTTATCCCAGTTGGATTAAACGAGCTCGCTACATTGACGCCCCAAAAAATGCGGGAACTCGAAGAACTCGTCAGCCACCTAAGCAAGGTCTGGGCAGTAGTTGAAGAAACCGACTTTCCATGGGTAGGCTACCGAGCAGATAAATATGACCTAGAAATCCGCAGTGAAGTCCTAACAGAATTGGAAAGTATCAATCAAACCTTGCGCGAACTCGAATTGAAAACAGAAGACTTATCGGCTAAACTTGGCGTATTTCCCCCCGAGAACTTTACACGTATACAGTGGCTGCTAGCGGTCAGTTGTTTTCTCTATGAAAGTCCCAAACCCGAACAAAACTGGCTCATCAACCCAGCTTTAAACAAACTCTTAGACGAAGCCAAAGCATACCTTGAAATCACCACGTGGATAGAGACAACCCGCACAAACCTCATGGAACGCTATACCCCCTTGCTCTTTGAGCTGGTACTGACCCGCTCACAGGAAATACATCAAGCCATAACTAACCTGAGCCGAGCCTCAGGAACCACCGATCTGCAACAAAGTGAACTGTTAGCAAAACGCGAAAAATTCCTAGCTTACCTCAAAAATATGACGGGAACAACGCGGAAATGGCAGGAAACCGCCCAAGCCCTAGCGCCCATGTTGGGTATAGATAGTGACGGCTTAACTATAACTCAGCTAAAGCAACTCGCCCGTATGGCGCAACTATGTTTTGCGGAGAATAAACCCGAGCCCCAATGGTTCAACAAAGAGTACCTACACGAGGTCTCAGAGATGGTAAACAAAGCAAAACTGCTCTATGAAGAACACGGCCTGCTCAAGAGCAGATTAAGCGAAACCTACAGCGAGGGCATCTACAAACTTAATCTCGATGCCTTAATCGACAAATACAGCGGACCCTATCAAGGCGGGATCAAACTCTTTAACAGTGAATACCGCAACGATCAAAAGCGAATCGCTCAAGTCACCCATGAAGGCAAAGTCCCCAAAACCGTATTGCAGGATTTAGTTGACGCCCGCAAAGTCAACCGGTTGACTAAAAAGATCACCGATTCAGCTCAAGACGTCCAAACCCTACTGGGTCACTTCTATCACAAGAGCCGAACAGATTTTAAAGGGGCACAAAAAGCCATAGCACTCACAGAAGAAATCAAAAAACTAAACTGGGCCACTACCATCCCTGAACCCCTGCTAAAAATTCTTACCACATCAACAAGCCCCGCACCGATGATTAAAAACCTAGGCGAAGACCTCCAGAACTCCATCACTAAATGGGAACAACACACCAAAGACTTCGAACATCTGCTCCCAAAGGCGATCTCAAAAACTGAACAAACACTCACCGAAACATCACTACCACAAATAGAAAGCTGGGTGACTGAAACAGAAAAACAACTCAGCATTCTCTGTAACCTAACCAATCAAACACTAACAACAGCCAAAGTTGAGCCTCAAAATTACAAACAACTCATCGAAGATCTCAAAAACGCGGAGGATATACGTAAAAAAGAAGCCCAAATCATAGGTGAAAAAGTTCAATTACAAGAGAAATTTGGTGTACGTTTCCAAGAAATGCAGACCAACTGGCAAGAAATAGTATCTGTACTGGAGTGGGTACAAAAAGTTCAAACAACATTTGAGGACATACCCGTACCCGAGGCATTTGCCGAGATTGCCGCTCAAGGACCCAGCGCAGCACCTTCAAATGAAGAACTAATTGAGCGGCGTGATGCAACACTTAAGATACTTGCAAATTTTGGAAACCGCTTCGAATCATCTGAGATGTACTATCAAGATCAGAAACTGGTCGATTGCGACCTAAACATTATCGAGGAACGCATAACCGCCCTTCGAGACCGGGTAGATGATCTACAGGTCTGGATTGACTACAAAGACACAAAAACCCGGTTCACCCTGCGTGGCCTAGACCCCTTCTTTGAGCGGTTGGTCGAACAAAAACCCCCTGCAACAGATTTAGTGACTATTTTCCGTAAAAGCGTCTATCAGGAATGGATAAACAACCTCTACACAGAAGACCAACAACTCGGCAAATTCCGCAGAGAAAACCATGAACAACTCATCATGGACTTTAAAAAACTCGATCAAGATCTCATCGGGTTAACATCAGCTATGGTTATCGACGCCGCCAACAGCCGCAAACCCCAAGATATACTCATCCAAGCCGCTGATGCCGAAGCAGGTATCCTCTCCAAAGAAGCCGCAAAGAAACGACGCCTCATGCCCCTACGCATGCTCTTCCAAAAAATCCCCAACCTCTTAGTTAAACTCAAACCCTGCCTGTTGATGAGCCCAATCTCAGTAAGCCAATTCCTACCCCCAGACATAAAATTCGACCTAGTCCTCTTTGATGAAGCCTCACAACTGGTTCCCGAAGACGCCATAAGCGCCATCTACCGAGGCAAAACCATCGTAGTCGCAGGAGACAACAAACAACTACCCCCCACCTCATTTTTCCAAAAAAACCTCCTAGACGACAAAGACTGGGATGAACTAAGCGACGAAAGCATAGAAGTCTTTGACAGCATCCTTGACGAATGCCTAGGCATCGGATTACCCGTAAAAACACTCAAATGGCACTACCGAAGCAGACACGAGAGCCTCATCGCGTTTAGCAATCACCGCTTCTACGACGACACCATGATAACCTTCCCCTCCGCAAAAGCCGAAACCGACAACTTGGGCGTCAAACTCGTACACGTCCCCGACGCCATCTACGACCGAGGCAACAAACGCAACAACCCCACCGAAGCCGAAAAAGTCGCCGACTTAGTCTTTGAACACTTCAAACACTATCCAAAAAAAACGCTCGGAGTCGTCACATTTAGCATTGCACAAATGGAAACCGTCGAAGAAGCCATAGAACAACGCCTAAAAGAACATACCGAATTTGAACATTTCTTCAAAGAAGACCGCATCGATGGGTTCTTTGTCAAAAACCTAGAAAACGTACAAGGCGACGAACGAGACGTCATCTTCTTTAGCGTCGGATATGGCTATGACCAAAACGGGCAGATAACTATGAATTTTGGCCCACTTAACAAACCCGGCGGCGAACGCCGATTAAACGTGGCCGTTACCCGGGCAAGAGAAAAAGTGGTGCTCATCACATCCATTAAAAGCTCAGACATTGACCCCGAGGTCCAAGCACTAGGCATCCAAACTTTACGCACCTACCTTGACTACGCCGAACATGGCATAGATTCACTCAACAGAGTCAAAGCCAAAGAAGGCACCTTTGATTCAGCCCTAGATGAAGATGTCGCTAATGAAATCAAAAAACTCGGCTATACCATAGTGCTTGAAGTTGGCTGTAGCGGCTACAAAATCGATATAGGCGTTGTTGACCCTGTGAGCAAAGGACACTACCTCTTAGGCGTTGAATGCGATGGCTACACCTATAAATCCAGTAGCAGCGCACGTGACCGAGACCGACTCCGCGAACAGGTTCTACGACAACTAGGCTGGCGTATTCACCGTATTTGGGCACCCGCATGGATCGCAAGACGCGACAGCGAAATCCGCCGACTCAAAGAAGCCATAGAACAAGCACAAGTACAACAAATAGAAAAAGACGCCCAAAAACCCCTCACAGCCCCCCTCACCGATGTGCAAAAAAACCAGTACGGCGGCATCGAAAAACTAGGCACCCCCTACAAAGTATACCCCCTCAAAGCTACCTACAACCCCTACATCAAAGCCCAAACCGCCAAATCCAGCGTTGACAGCCGGGTTAAAAATGAATTCCATTTCCCTGAGAACCGCGAAAACCAAACTAAACTCCTAGCCGAACTCATAACAAACGAGGGACCGATACACTTTGAATATGCCGTGGGACGACTGGCAATAACGTGGGGCATAAAACAGGTGACCCCTAAAATAAACCATGCTGTAAAAGAAGCCCTCAACAACCTGTTACGCCAACAAAAAGTCACCATCAAAGGCAGCTTTTTGTGGCCTGTGGAACTCAAAGAAACCCCTATTCGAATACCAACAACAGGAGTTCCCGAATCCAAACGCAAACCACAATACATCTCACCCGAAGAAGTTGAATCCGCCATGAGACAAGTAGCCCAATATGCCCTAGGCATAAGTGATGAGTCATTGATTGCTGAAACTGCCAAGGTATTTGGCGTAAACCATACAGGCGAAGAAGCAAAAACTGTCTTCTCAGACGTACTCAAACGGCTGATAAGGGAGCGAAAACTCTTCTGCAACGAGGACGGCGTAGTAACCGCCGCTTAATTTTTCTCTATATTTTTTATTAAACCCGGCAAATCAATCAAAGACGTTATAATATAGTTTGCACCGTTTTTTATCAACTGCTCTTTAGTTGAGATGCCGGTGGGTAAACCAACCGCGATTATTTTGAGAGCCTTAGCGCTCTGCATATCCACAACACTATCACCGACAACCAACACTGCCTCAGGGCGTACGCCCAATGTTTCTATCACGCTTTCATGCTGTTCAGTGTCAGGCTTAACACGCTTAACCCCATCACGTGTAACAGAAATCTCAAAGTAGTCTTTGATCTTAAAGCGATCCAGGAGGTAGTCTGTGGTAGTTTTACTACTAATGGTACATAGTCCCAGTTTTATTTTCATCTCTTTGAGCTCTTTGAGGGTTTCAAGGGCACCCGGCATCAAACTGGTAACGGCCGCGGCGTCTTTTTCGTATTTTTGAACAATAGCTAAACTTTGCATCCGAGCTTCACAAAAGACTTCAGATTTACCATTGTTTTTAAAGTAAATCTCAGCATTCTGCAACATATCAAAGACACCTTCATTAACATGCAACACTGAGAGCGGAACCCCGATTCTTAGAAGATACTCTCTGACTTCTCCACGCAAAGCTTTGTAGTCTAGACTAAAAGCAACTAAGGTTCCATCTAAATCAAATATGACTGCTTCAATGTCCATAGAGATTAGCTCCGTTTGATCTGCAGATCCGAATCTACAGCCTCTAAGAAAAATATACTTTACGGTAACTAACTACCTACAGAAGCGCCAAAACTATCGCATTATTAGGAAGTGGCTTTCACTGGTGCTCGTCCACGCCACCCACTTAATGACACAGTTAGGCCTCCCGAGCATATAGAGATATACAAAGGATACAAAGGGGTTTTATGCGTGCATCGCAAGCGATCTCAGTGAAAGCAATGTAGCGTTAGGACTTGCGTCTTTTGTAGGTTGTGTATATACCTGACTTTTTAGCCGTTTTTATACACTAGGTTTCTTATCTTTTCTTGTTCACTTTTTAGCTCAACTATAATTTCCCACTCAAACTTGCTTTTTGTATCCAGCAGCTTTACGC
>JAIRQQ010000062.1 GCA_031256395.1 Nitrososphaerota archaeon | reverse complement strand
ACTATGGTTTAGACGGCAGGTTAGATTTACTTGTTGATTCCAGTTTTCTTTTTTAACGTATCAATAACCACGTCTGCGCGGATGTGCACTACCGCGGGAAATGTCGCATACTCCTGAGCCATTTATGGCCATTTCAAGAATGCGAAACTTTATTCCTGGTTCACAAGCATGATACTTGTAGTCCAGTTGAAATACTGATCGGGAACATTTTTCATTACGACAAGCATAACGCTGCACCCCATCAGGGCGTTTACCGAATTTTACAACATTTGCGCTCCCACAAGAAGGACACATTACAGACACTAACACCATACATACTCACGACCAACCTATACACCTCAACACAATATTTCAACATATCCATCAACCAATATCTAACACTACCCCAAAAAAGAAGCCATGGTAGACCTGACGTTACGCATATGGCACGCTGTCACCACCACAAACTTGTTCCAACAACTACAAAACACCGCAACAAGTATATTTAGGTAACCACTCTCAAATTTTTAAGCAACTATTCTAAAAAGGGCAACAAATAGTGTGAGAGGAACGAGGAACCAAACGAAAGGGGAAGGTTGGTTTAATCCCCGCCCCTCTCACAGCAGCCATAGCCGAGCTAGCCTTTATAAGGCTTAGTCCCAAACCGTAACTCATTTGTGGGAATGAAATAGAAGTGATTGCTTCAAATTACACAATATTTGGAGCAATAACAGCAAAATATGTTTTTTATGTTACAAATAATGTTTTTGTACAAATTAGAACACCCAACACCAATCCAAAAACCAAGCAGTGACAGCAACCACAGTTGAACAGGACAGAAAAAAGCGGCGGAGACAGCAAATACCGTTTAATCACACCACACAAACACTTTGGGTATACCTTAAATATGTAACAAATACATTGAGCCTTGGGAAAACAACATTTGGACACCAAAAAACTCACCCTAACCATAGTCTTTGCCGCCCTAGCAATTGCGCTAAACCCCAGCCTAACATACATCCAGCTCCAATTTCCCCTGATGCCAACACTAATCTACCAAGTATGGGAAATCCCCATAATCATAGCTCTGCTAATAATCAGCCCCATAGCAGGCATAGCCGTATCACTACTAAACACCAGCGTCCTCTTTATCATCTTTCCTGGCGTACTCCCAACAGGACCGCTATACAATCTACTTGCCACCATAGCAATGCAAATTGGCATATATGCCGCAGTAACCATCGGTAAAAAGATACACTGCCGCAAAAACCCGCAAACTAACATACTTGCCAGCATCAAATGGCTTCTAGCGGCAACAGGTGTAGGTATTCTAACCCGTGTTGCATTCATGTCAGCTATACTCTACTTTGCTCTACCGCAACCAGTCCCCATAGGCTATGGATTCGATCAAGCGCTCACAATTGCCACCCTGTCCATCGTGGCAGTCTTCAACGCAACATTGGCGCTCTACACCATACCCACAAGTTGGCTAATTGCTAATCGTGTCCAAATTATACTGCAACTGACAATGCCCAAAAAAATTAGTGGAACTAAAAATTAAGAAAGTTAGAAGCCCAAGGCTTGGGCTAAAACTTGTGGGTTTATTTTTCCGGCCTTAAAGGTTTTTCCGGTTTTGGCGTTGTTTATCATAATCATGGCGGGGGCAAATAGGCTGTTGTCGATTTTGTAGAAGTCTTTGTCGGCGTTGAGGAAAATCTGCAGGAAGGGTTTGCCGTAATCTTTTGAGTTAATTGAGGGGGCATCGTTGACTAGTTGTTGTAGTTTGGTTTCATCGTCGTAGTCAACGGTTAGGTAGACAACTCCGCCGTAGAGAATAACATCGTTGGTTCTTGCCATGGCGACTTCAAAGTCGGGTCCAACTGGGGGAATGGGTGCATATCCGGTTGCGTAGCGAATGGTTTTGGGGTCTAGGCCAAGTGTGTGGAGTTTGTGAATACCTACTTCAACAACTCTTCCGGCTACTTGGGTTAAGCCTGCAACGCTTGCGGTTGGAGCAACAGCTATTATCAAGTTTGTTGCTTCGATGTTGCTGGCTTTGCAGACTTTTTCTACAAGAACATCAGAGGGCAATACATTGCTTTCAAGAACAATGACTGCTTTGTCGCTTTGGTCGGTGTAGGCGATTTCCTCATAGGTTTCTTTGGGTTTTAATGCGATGGCTCTAACAGGTCCTGAGCCGATGGCGATGTTGTCACCGTCTTTGATGCGCCAGCCAGCAAATTGACTGCCCAACATGGCAATTGCGGGGTGATCAGAGGTAATGGTTATGGAGGGAAAGGTTATGTCGCCATAGCTTTTTATGCCTAATTGAACTTTTGCGGCACCGCCTAGACAGAGTTCAGTTAAGAGTTTCCCTGCGGCAAATCCGCCAGACGCCTTAACGCCAGCGTCAATAATGGTGGCTCCTGCACTTGATTTTGAAATATCGACACCATACAATTCGGGGTTATTGAGGAATTTTTGAACTTTTTGCCAAGCTAGTTGGTTTACGCTTAATGCTCTAACCATGAATAATTCACCTTAGGCAACTATGGGATAAAAACTTGGAATATTAAAGGTAACGCTATAGAGCGATTATTGTTAACATATTAGAGTTTATTATCGACTGATGATGTATGAGCATAGGTGACGGATTTTTCCGGCGAACTTTAGAATGGAAAAAGTACATATAACCTTGCGCGAATGCAAAAGGCTAAACGTTCAAACAATGCACTCTTATCTTGAACCGCTAACTATTCGAGATATATGACCAGATTAATTTTCCAGATGTGTATGGATCTTTGAGTACGGCAAATATAATTTCCAGATTATAACTGGAATAGCCCTTATTCATTCCTTTGCTACACATTTTGACAGTTCGAGTAGCAACTTGCCAAGGATGAGAGTATCTATGGAGAGTTTGAACTCAAAACCCGCTGGTGAGCGCTTCACAACCCTTTTTCTTTTTGCCACTGACAAATAATTATATCTGATAGTCACCCAGAATAAGAACAGAAATACAAGTTATTGGGAATACATGTTATAGCCAACAGCAAAATGTCTTTTGATATGCTCCTTAAAACTTGTATGCTATCTATGGACATATTTTTTTTTAAAAAATGAACGTTTTGAATTGTTAATAGTTTGGTTTATTTTTCTATAGGTAAAACTCAAAAATGAAGATAGAAAAATAATTGGGGGTTGTTTATGGTGTGTTTTTGTCAGTGGATGTTGTGTTGGTAGTTTCTATGTGAAAGCTTTTTGTCCAGGCTCATTAACCAACGCTTAGAACCCGACATTTCACAAACTTTTTCACCCAAACCCAACAAACCCAAACCACAAACCCAAAACGACAACCCAAA
>JAIRQQ010000060.1 GCA_031256395.1 Nitrososphaerota archaeon | reverse complement strand
TATGTTCTCGCCATTATAACGGCATTCTCAAGTGGTGCCCAAAAAGAAATTACTCTAAAAGCAAGAGGCCAAGCAATCACCACTGCAGTTGACGTCGCTGAAATTACTCGAAGCCGCTTTATCAAAGACCTCAAAGTTACAAAGATTGCAATCGGAACTGCCGAGATGCCACCACGCGAAGGCGAAAACAGATCCCGCATGGTTTCTACAATAGAGATAACTCTATCTAAAGCGTAGTAACCACAACGGAAAAAAAGATTTAGCTCTCCTACATTTTTTACATTATTTTTTAAAAATTAATTGATTTGTTTTATTGTTCTGCTGCTGGTTAGGTAAACGTTGTGTTTTATGTGGCTTGTTGTGTGGTTTATTTTGTCGGTGGTTGATTAGAAGATCCAGGGGTATTTCCTGCGTACGATTTCAAGTATGGTTTGGGGTGGGATTATGCCTTCTTCGCAGATTAGGCCTTGGATGTAGCGGTTTGGGGTGACATCAAAGGCGGGGTTGCATACCTTTAGTTTTGGTGGAGCTTCACTCCAGATCTCGTTTGGGTTGCGTTGTTCGATTTTTTCATATGTGCCGTTTAGGGTTTCGGGGTCGAATTTGAGTAGTTCTGAGACTACATAGAAGGGTTTGCGGGCCTCATGTGCTAACACGGCAATGTTGCCGGTTCCGATTTTGTTAACTACGTTGCCCTCTGAGGTGATGGCGTCTGCACCCACAACCACCAAATCAGCCCCTGATATATAGGGGCGAACGGCTGAATCCACAATAAAAGTGGTCTCAATATCGAGGTCAATGAGTTCGTTGGCTGTTATTCTTCCCTGAAAGATGGGGCGGGTTTCGGTGCATATGACTTGGAAGGTTTTGCCTTGTTCTTTGGCTTTGGCAAGCAGACGTGTTACTGTTGAGCTGTGACAGTGCGTGAAAACCACCATGCCATCTTGAATGCGTTTGGCTCCAATTTCAGCGGTTTTTTCTCTTGAAGCTTCTAGGTCTTTGAGGAATTGGTTTGCGGTTGTGGTTATGGCCTCACAGAGGTCTTGGATGTTTTGGTTGGGGGTGGTTTGGGTTTGGTTGATTATACCGCGCAGGACATTGCGCATCAATGGTTCGGTTTCTCGTGCGGCTGCAAAGATGGTTTGGGCTTCTCTTAGTTCGTTTAGAAATTGGGTTTTGGTTTGGGCTTTGGTTTGAGTTGCGTGAATTTGCAGTGCTTCTATGGCGGCTATGGCAACATTTCTTGCGCCTTTAACTTGGAGAGTGCGGATTTTCTCCGCTGTAACTTGAATAATATCTGCCATACTCTTGCCTGCCTCTGTATCATAGTAATTTGTGAGACGCATATAAGCGATTCATAGCTTGCTCTTTGTTTGATGTTTCACACCTTGTGTTGTTTTTAATTTTAGTTTGTGCATTATGTAAATCGGCAGTCAAGGGCTGGAATTAGTGATGCCTGGTTTAGTTGGTATGTGTCAACTTGTTGTTGTGTTAAGGTTCTGTTACCTTTTAAAACATAAATCGAACCAAGCTCGTTTTCAAAAGTTTTTACCTAGTGGTTGTTAGGGTTAATTGTTTGAGGTAGGCTGGCGATTTAACTGATAAGATAAGGAAATAATCGTGCCGAAAATGTTATCAGCATCACATCGATAACTCAATTGGAAATCCTGGATGTTCAAACAACAAGATAATCCTATTTTGTCATCGCTATCCGAAATTCAAAAAAATGACAAAAAACATCACCAATCCCTCTACGCCATCCTTGCGGTTCTCGTTGTATTTATTGTTATAATCGCGATAGTGCTTTTGATTCCACAAAATGAGATTCCACAAAATGAGATTCCACAAAATGATAGTTCTCTTCTGGAGTTAAACCTAAACTATGCTGTAGGCGAGTGTATGGTTTATGAAATTATCAACGCAGGTTCAAGCCATATAACCAATACATCCAATACCGCCTATTCTCCTGGTGGAGTCTGTGCTGACGGCTACAGTTCATCAACAATCACTTTGGAGGTTCTAAGCGCAAACAGCGAGAACTATACAATTAAACAAACAAACACTTCAAACACCTACTTTGGTCCGATTTCGTCAACACTTACACTAAATATTGCCAAAGCAAGTTATTACAACAACTTTATAACATCTGATGGATTCGATATTTTCCACGATGTTACTAATCAACTAATTTTAGCCTACTTGACTCAATCCGCTGTTAAAACTGGTGATGTCTGGGCTATTCCTGTGAACATAGGTAATGTAAACTTGAAAAGGTTTCTTTTTGTGCAGATAGGTGATAATACAAGCGTGAGGTTAAGCGGTGAAGTCACTTTAAAATTTGTTGGAACCCAAGAGATAACTGTTCCAGCAGGTACCTTTCAAACCATGCGCATTGAAATAACCAGCACTGTACTTAGCGCTCACTCAGACGATATCCCCGCCATAAACATTCAAAATGGTATGAATGTGCAGTTAACTGGTACCTCATACATAGAGCTGGGAACCTGCCGTTTAATCAAAGCTGACCTAACGCGAGAAACGGCCATAAATACACCTGAAATTGAAGGTACAGCAACCATGTATATGGAGAAGACTTTGGTTGAATATTTGCCGCCCTAATTTTGTTTGCCCTCTTTTCTCGTCAAAAAACCTGAAATGGCCGCCTTAAATGCAAGCGTATGAGTTCTGAAATCAGAGCTTTGAACAAATCTTAAGGTAAACCAAGAAAAATCAACCTAACCTTAACTGATAGAAAATCTGCGCTATACCGAGTTTAAAAAAATTATTGAATCCCGGTTCTGACAATTATCTTGCTAAGAGGTGTTGTTTATTTTTGGAAGATAACGCTAATACGGTGTGAAATTGTTTCGGTGTTGCTGGTTTGTTTGGTTTGTTATTGTGTGTTGTGGGGTGGTGCTGGTGCTGGTGCTGGGTTGGGGTGTTGTGTGGTTAGGGCTATGTAGATTGCGCCGGTTATGATGATTACTCCGATGAGCAGTAACATTATGGCCCAGTTTTGTCCGGTGTTTGTTGCGTTGGGGTTGCTTATCTGCATCACTGCAAATGCGCCCAGTGTGATTAGAATCAAGCCGCCTATTAGGTAGCTGATTGCGCCTCGCTCGCCTTTGCCGTGTTTTGGATTTGTTGTGTGTTGGGTTTTTGCTTCTTCTGTTTTTTCTTTTGTTTGTTGTTTTGGTTCTTGGGTTGATGGTGGTGTTTGTGTTTGGGTGGGGTCTGTTGTTTGTTTTAGGGGATTTCCGCATTTGGTGCAAAATTTCATTGTGTCTTTGGTTGGGGTGTTGCATCTGGGGCAAAACGTCATGTTTTCTTCCTAAGTACTTCTTATAGGGCCGGTATTTAAAACCGGCGTCTGATGGTTTGTGTTTGGTTGTTTGGGGTGTTGGGTTCTTTATTTGTTTTTATTATATATTGTTAGTGGCTGCTCACACTTGTCTGAAACAAAACTGATGTATATCAACTATATTTAACAGAAAAATTATATATAGATAAATATTTGGTGCATTACACTTGTGGTGTTCAAATTAATGTGTATGTAGTTTTTTCTAAAAGTGGTTACGGCCAAAACGCTAATTAAGATATAACTGTATAGACTTAAGCATAACTCGATTGGTGGATAGTTTGTCAGACTTGGAGATTAAAAATATACAAACTAAAATGCAAAGTCTAGTAGCAAAAAGAAACCTCATAAAAGTCGGCAGCAATCTGTTGCTTGACCTTGAAACAGGCGAACTTGTTTTGACATCTGGCGGCAATTTCGGCTTCTGGGCCTCAAATCAGAGAGAAATTGGCGCCTTCATAGCTGCCGAGAAACTTAAACCCATAACCGCTATACGAGCGCAAGAATTCATCAAAACCATTCCTATTGGCGCTGCAGCAACAGCAACCCCTGCTGCAAGCACAGTCACCCTTGCTAAAGCCCAAACTGTTACAAAACTCCCTGAACCTATCAAAACAGCCGTTGGCCCCCAAATTTGGATAAATGGCGGCATGAAAAACCCCCACTTCCACTACGAAGGCAACATCTATGAACTCAACACCGACCAATGGCGCCAATTCACAAAAGCCACCCTAGAAAAATTCAACGCCAAACTCGCCAAAGCCCAGAGCATATCCTTTGACAGCTTCATGGCCGTCTCTACAATAGCTGAAGAACTAACTTGATAACCCCCCAAACTACTTCCCCTTCCTCTTCTTCTTTTTCTTTTTATCCCAAAGCAGTTACAAAGTGCACTCTACTTGTTACCCAAAACTGCAACCTGCACTGTCAATACTGCTACATAGAAAAGAAAAACACTGTCATGTCCCCTGAGGTCGCTCAAAAAATCATAGAGTTTGTGTTTCAAAAAAACTCTAAAGACCAACGACTAGACATAGGCTTTTTTGGCGGCGAACCCCTGCTCGAATTAGAACGCATAGAGCAAATCGTAGACTTAATCAAAAACCATCCCCAATACAGCCGCTCCAAAGTCACCCTGCACCTAACCAGCAACGGAACCATATTTAACCAAAAAATAGCCGAATTTCTACTCTCAAACAGCATAAATTTCTGCCTAAGCTGTGATGGACCACCCCAAATACACGACATTGGCCGTAAATACAAAAATGGACAAAGCTCAGCTGCAAGAGTCGAGCAAACCCTCAAAGAGGCCCTGCCCTATTTTCCTTTGATGCCGGTTAATGCGGTCTACTCCGAGCAAACCCTGCAATATTTACCTCAAACCGTAGACTACCTAATTGATCTAGGCGTAAAAAACATCTACCTAAACCCCAATATATCTGCTAACTGGACCCAAACCCATGCCCAACAACTTGATCCCATCTATGGCGCTTTAGCTGAAAAATATATCCAGTTCTACTTGCAAGGCAAACCCAAATTCATCAACCTCATAGATAACAAAATAAGCGTAATCCTGCGCGGCGGCTACAAACCCCTTGAGCGATGCCAGATGGGTTCAAGCGAATTAGCTTTTGGCACAACCGGCAACCTCTATCCATGTGAGCGCCTCATAGGCTCAGACAATGGAAAAACCCACTGTCTTGGCAACATATTAGATGGCACCCTCAAACCCACCGCCTGTAAAACCCTGCCCAGCACCGCCACAAACACCGAATGCACCCAATGCGGCTTGAGCGAATACTGTATGAACTGGTGCGGCTGCACAAACTACCACGCCACCGGACGCTATGACCACGTTTCAGCGTTCATGTGCGCCCATGAGCGAGCAACCATAAATGTTGCCTACCAAACAATCCAAAAACTAAACCAAAACAACATCACCCTTAGCCACCATATCCAAGGAACCCCCCTGACAAACGTGGCGACTGAACCCAACCAACAACCCAACCATAGCTAATCCCCTGTATGTTTGTTGTTTGGCTCTCTTTTTATGTCTGGTTTGTTCCAAATTGTTTGGGGAAACATATATCTTGGGTTTCTACCAATTTTTAATGGAGAAACGTGCGTGTTTATTATCGGCAAAAAACCCGAGTTAACCTCTAGTAGACAAGAACCCCTCTTTACTGCAATCTACATAGGTGCTGTTCTTATCAGTTTAGCTGTAATCTATATCAGCCATCTGCCTCACAGCCTCTGGAACAGTCTAGTTAATTTCTTTATGACCCTAACCCTTTCCCCTGTTCCCAGCATAGGTATTGCTCTGCCTGCTCCTTCCAATCCTGCGGTCCACACAAATCTTTTCCTCGCAGGTTTTCAGTTTGCACTAGCTGTGGGCATCATTGAGATTATTGTTTTGTTTCTACGCATAGCCTTTCACTCCTCCATAGCACGCAAAGCTGAAACCATAGAAAATATCGTGTTTTGGTTAGGAACAGCTTATTTGATAACGGCTTATCTGGTGAACATAACTATAGTGGCTGAATGGTTTGTGTTTTGGGCTGGATTACTGCTAGTTTTTGGCTTGGCTTTGGTTGCCCGTGCCTTTATACTCCTAGCAAGCAGGCGCTAATCCCTTTTTTTGATCCTAAGCTTCCACCAAAGCTCCATAATCTGCCAAAACATATTCCAAGAATCTTTTGCCAGATTTACTTTGGTGTCTTTTCCGCTATGCCACTCCACTGCAAACTCTTTGATTCTCAAACCTTGTCGCGAGCCTCTGACCATAACTTCGGTATCCCAAAACCAATGTTTAGCTTCTACTTTGCCTATGAGATTTAGTAGGGGTTCTCGTTTGAAGGCTTTAAAGCCGCATTGGTGATCTTTGAGTTTTGAGCCTAGCATGTGGCGAACCAGAAAATTGTAGCTTTGACTGCTAAGATCTCGGCTAAGGGTACGGTTTGCTTTGCTCTGCGGCATCATTCTTGATCCGGTTGCAAAATCATAGCCTTCTACGGATATGGCCTCAATTAGAGGTTTGAGATATTTGAGATTGGTAGCTAGATCTAGATCCATATATGCCAAGACTTCGCCGCGGCTCTGTGTAAAGGCGTTGTTTAGTGCCATTCCTCGTCCGAGTCGTTGGGCGCGGTGGATGTGGCGTACACAGGGATATCTTTGGGTTAGTTCTTGTGCGCATTCTGCGGTGCCATCGGTGCTTCCGTCTTCAGCGATGATTATTTCATAGGCGCTGGTAAAGCTGTTTAGGGTTTCTGTGGTTTTCTCTACTGCTGTGGGCAGGTAGGTTGCTTCATTGTAGGCGGGTAGGACCACTGAAACCTGCAGAGTGGCCTTTGTATTGTGGTGGGGGGTTGTCAGCATGGTGCAAAGTACCAACTCGTGAACCATTTTAGCTGATGAATATAGTCACCTGTGGCAGGTGCCCCTGAAATCACTGGATAAAACATAATAAACAATGCTACGGTTGTTGCAAATATAGTTATGGCTGCTATTTTTCCTATGGGTTTGTGCCAATAGCGATTGATAAAGTATGTTATAGCTAAGCACAGCAGTGGTACGCTTAGATAGAAGTGATAGATGTAGGTTGCTCGTCCAATAAACACATAGGGCAACCAAGAGAACAAAAACACCACCCCGATAAAAATCGCGGCGACATCCCATCCCTTGCCTCGGATACTAGCCGCGGAGGGCGAGGCTACTTTTGAGAGGCGGCTTTTTAGATTTGATAGTATGCCCTCTAAGTGGGTGGCCTCAACTAATAGTGCAATCATGGCACCAAATCCTACCCACCAAACTGCTGGATTGCCAAACGCGGTGATGGTAGAGTACATGTTGTTTGGCAGATAGGTTATGTCAAACCATTTTGGAACTGTTAGGCCGTCTAGTCTAAACATAAAGGGCCAGGTCCACCATGGTGCTGATGAGGAGTCTGTTACACTGCCTCCGTGGAAGCTAAACATGGCATTTTGTAGCGCCAAGATAGTATTTGGAGAACTGCCCAGCAACATCTCAGGAATATAGGTTGCAAAATAGATCGCTACAAACACTCCTGTCAACCCTATCATTAACAAAAAGGGATGGTTAAAAAATGCTACATACTTGTTGCTAAGCGTATCTTTTAGATTTTTAACTTCTCTTAATCTTAGCATTAAAAGCATGGATATCATGCCCAAAACTCCAAAGAGCGAAAACCACTTCGTTGAAAAGGCCAAAGCCGCACAAACCGCTGCTAAAGCCAGCGGCACAACTGAGGTCTTCCAGCCCTCTTTTAGCACTTTTGCAAAGTATACCAAAAAGAACAGCTGGGTAAGCAAAGAAAAGAACACCACATAGGTATCCACTGTACCAATGCGTGCCATGGTAAAGTGCATAAAATCAAAACTAAACAGAAACGCCGCCGAGAACCCCCCAATCCATGTTCCAAACAGTTTTTTACCCAAAAGAAACATTAACGGAACCATAAGTGTTCCAAAGATTACCCCAATGATACGCCAGCCAAACGGTGTGGCTCCAAACGCCAAAACCCCCACCGTTTGAATAAGCTTCCCCAATGGCGGGTGGGTTCGCTCAAGAGGGATTTGATGATTGGCCAACTCTTCTGCGGAGCGCGCAAAATAGACTTCATCAAAATACATCTTGGACATATACGTCGGAGGAAGCTCAAGTACCCCCTGCTCATCAACCAGCGCCGCTAATGAGGCAGTGGTATTGTTCAATCCCCTGATGGATGTTATGGTAATCTGGTTGTTGTCAAGATCTGTGAGTCCAATTTCACCTATCTCAATGTAGGGTGAGGGCTCTTTATCACTGGGATTTGTTATACCCCAATTAGAAAAATTAGGCCGCGAATCGTATTCGACTGCCTCAACATCAAAGCGTAGAAACTGGGTTTGAGTATTTGCATCAAAACCGGTTTGAATCGAATAATCAGTGCCTCGGGGTGCAAGCGCCACCTTACCCAACTCGTTCCAATTATCTGGCACCCCAGAGTAAATGGTAACTGAAGCATTACCGCTCTTAACCCAGAAATAAACCGTTTGAATAGTCTGCACCGAACCCACATCAACATAGAAACTTGCCTGTGTGGTGCTTTCCCAATTTGTTAGCGGCGCCTGAGTTTGACCTAAATTCCATGCGGTCATGCTAAAGAAAAGAACGGATAGCAAAACGATGGTTAAAACGTCTTTTTTTGTTAGCTTTAACTCAAAGATCAATGTGCATTCCCCTTCGCCGTCTGATTTACTGGTTCAACGGTTTTAAACCTTCGGCTCTCAAACTCTTTCCAAAGAAGCAACGAAGCATACAACAACAATCCTAAATTAGCAATACCCACCAACAAAACCACCCCATCAAACTGTGGCACCGTAGCCATCAAATTATGCTCGATAAATCTTCCGGCATTTAGAAAATAGAGCACATAGGCTTGATTGATAAACAAAGTAGCCGTTAACCCCGCATAGAGCAGTCGGATTTTTTTGCCAAACGGTAACAGCAACACCAACATACTCAGAGCGGGAAAAAGGTAGCGTTCATGAATTCTTGTGGGCAACATAAAGAAGGCAAACAAGAGCAAAAACGCTCCAAACACTGCCAAAAGCTCTCCTGAGGCCTCTAGACGCTTATGGAGAATATAGAGCGTAATCACTGAGAAGCCCCCAAACAATACCCATCCCACAATATAGAAACTCCCATCGGGAACCCAAAGCCCAAACAGACCCCACAAGTTAAACGCATTAATCGATGTGTACTGATAACCATCATAGGCCCCAAAATAAATCCCGCTCAAAAAATCTATCGGGTTGCCGCTCCAATTAAAGGGCAAAATCACCCCAAAAATCGTAGCCACAAACGCTCCAGCTGATGTAAGTAAGCGTTTTATTCCGTTTTTCTTAAAAATCAAAAGCACAACCAAGGGCAACAATGCAATGGCTTGTGGCTTAGTTAACAAAGCCACTGCAAAAACCCCTGCGGAGAACTCGGGTTTTTTCTTAAGCGCTAAAATCAAAGCTAACACAAGGAAAAACGTGTATATCGCATCAAACTGTCCCCAGATAGCCACATTAAAAATCACCGCTGGATTAAACGCATAAAATGCTGTGGCTAGAATAGTTCCTCTATAGCTTAGTTGTTTGCGCAAAAACAAATAGATAAGCCCGCAAGTGGCTAAATCAAAGATAGTTGGTGCTAACTTGACAAAGAACACCGGGTCAACCGAAGCAAACGTTTGGGATAGGGAGCCAAATATCCAAAAGATGTAGACATTAAACGGTGGATAGTCAATCCAACCTGCATTTTGTAGCACATACGGATAGAAGGAATGAACACCCTGTGTTGCTGCGGTGTTAAACCAGTACTGATAGGTTGCCAGATCATTAACATAACCCTCCAAAGAAAACAATAAGAGCCGCACTGCCAAAGCCGCACCAAGAAGCACAGCTAAAGCTTTGAGGTCCTGTCGATCAAACGGCAAGCTAACCATCATTTCTCTACCACAAATATAGTGTCTGGACATAAGAAGTTTTTTCCAAATGCTCTCTGAGTAGATGTGTGTCTTTTGGAGTCAGCTTTCTTGGTTGTCTCTATGGGAGGTACGTGCTTATAACTTTGTTTATGTTTAGTGTCTCTGGTGATTCTAAATTGACTAAAACCGATGAAAATCTAAAAGCTGCATTTGCAGGCGAATCTCAAGCTAACCGCAAGTATCTCGCGTTTGCTAAAGCCGCAGACGCTGAAGGTTTCCCCCAAATAGCCAAACTCTTCAGGGCGGCTGCAGAAGCAGAAACTATTCACGCTCTAAACCACCTCCGGGTCATGGGCCAAGTTAAATCCACCCCTGACAACCTTGGTGTTGCTATCTCAGGCGAAACCTACGAATTTGAAAGTATGTATCCTCAATTCATAGAAGAAGCAAAAACTGAGGGCAACAAAAAAGCCCTACACAGCTTTGATCTAGCCAACAGCGTTGAGCAGGTTCACGCAGGGCTCTACAAAAAAGCGCTCGAAGCCATAAAAACTCAAAGCGACCTTCCAAAGGCTGATATCTATGTATGCCCCGAGTGTGGCAACACTTTCGATGGACAAGTACCCGACAACTGCCCCGTCTGCACAAAACCCAAAGATGCATTCATAAAAATCGCCTAAACTCCCCTTCTTCTCTATTAGTTTTTTTCAATCTCTGAAAGTGATAACCGTTTTGTTTTCCAGACAATAACCTTGAGGCGTTTAACAACATCCTAAATTTATTGTAGACCTCTCACTTATCCACCTCGCTACACACAACTTTCGTTTATTTTGGATCGTTTGGTAATTTTTGTATTTTGATTCTATCACGCTGTTAATGTCAGCTGTTTGGTGTATTATTTATTGACTAATATCTTTGGCTAGTGCGGAAACTAATATAATTGTGCATTGTGCTTAAGTGCTTGAGGTATTAGTAATTGAAGAAAACAACAATATCGGTTGCTTTAGTTTTAATTGTTGCGGTATCCCTTAGCGCAACTGTGGTATATACTCAATCTGATAATATCTTCCCTTCTGGTGGTGGATCAATTGATGATACACCCCCAACAGAGTCCACTATACTTCCACCCGCACCCGATATATCTCCACCACCGCTTGATAGCGTTGATGTGTTACAAGTTATCGTGTTTGATGTGGGTCAAGCAGATTGTACTCTTATAAAAACTAATGATCATGCAATGTTGATTGATGCTGGCAATACCGGGCAAGATAAACTTATCCTTAACTATCTATCTGAATATGGTATAACTACTCTTGATTATCTTGTGGCCACCCATCCCCACGCTGACCACATAGGATCCATGACCTCTGTTGTCAATGCAATGGACACCATAGGCACAGTTATTATGCCCAACAAACCCCACACAACAAAAACCTATGAAAATCTAATAGCGGCAATCGAAAAAAAAGACATACCCCTGACTATACCTACTCCAGGCGATGTTTACCAATGGGGTGAGGCAAGCATAGAGGTTTTGGCCCCAAACAGTCCAACATATAAAGATCTTAATGACTACTCTATTGTTTTGCGCGTAGAGTTTGGCGATACGTCTTTTCTGTTTACAGGTGATGCCGGCACAATCTCGGAGAATGAGCAACTGGCTGCTGGGTTTTCGCTAAAATCTGATGTACTCAAAGTCGGACATCATGGCTCCCGGACAAGTAGCACACAAAAATATCTGACTGCTGTTGCTCCAAGTTATGCAGTGCTATGTTGCGGCGCAGTCAATGACTATGGGCATCCACATACTGAAGCAATGGCCCGTCTAACTGGAACAGGTGCAACAATCTATAGAACCGACCAACAAGGTACCATAATTTTCACCACTGACGGAAAAGACATAACCGTATCTGTATCACGTGACATTCCACCAACCGATCCCTCATCATCACCACAACCCGATATAGTTTACATCGGTAATAAAAATACCAAGACATTTCATAAATCCACTTGCGGTTCACTGCCCGCTGAACAAAACAGAGTAATCTTTAACACACGCCAAGAAGCAATAGACGCCGGCTACAACCCTTGTAGTAACTGTAAACCCTGACATAACCTGAATCATAGAGATGATGACTGACTGTGAACTGATGTGACGCAATGACAGCTAAACCCTGTCAAAGCTCACTATTCATATTCTCATCTAAATTCAAACCCGACAACAAAAATTAAACCCACTACCGTTTTTAGGCTCAATCGAACCAAGAAGCCATCAAATCAGATCCGTCAAAGACCAATATTAAAAAACTAACTGATAATTTGCGTTTTTACGTTATTTCATGAATTCTCTTAGTAGACAACTTGCAGTCTTTTTTAGCTCTAATCATGTGAGCAAATATTCCTCAGCTTGTTTCCGCAATCATTCAACCGTATGCGCCGCTGTCAAAAGATCAATCTGCCCCATAACGCGAAGTATCAGTTAAAATCAACAACCCAAATTAGATGCTATACCCAAATTTTAGCGAACTACATACGTTCTGACAACTGTTATATCTGAACTGGTGTGTTGATAAGTCAGTCTCTGCCGTATTTCACATAGCAATGGAGATACGGTTTACGTCTTTGTTAGTTTATCTATGATGCTTTGGAAAATGTGTTTTCCGTCTCCGTACTGTAGTATCTGGTTTTGTTGTGTCCAATTGGGTTGTTGCCACCAATATAGTGCGCGCTCGGGATGGGGCATCAAACCAAAAATGTTCCCCTCGGGGTTACAGATGCCTGCGATGTCATAAAAGCTGCCATTTGGGCTTGTGGGGTATTGGCCGTTTGCGGGTTGGCCGTCTTTGGTGCAGTAGCGAAATACCAACATATCCTCATCAACAAGCCGCTTTAGTAGTGCTTCTTCTTTTTCTTTAGGAAACAGTAGACGCCCCTCGCCATGTGCGATGGGTAAGCGGATAATTTTGCCTTGGGGCAGGGTGGATGTGAAGAGGCATTTACCTTGGTTTTCCTGCTTTAGATAAACCCATTTACATTTAAAACCCGCAGGTTCATTGGTGGTTAGAGTGGCTTCGGGAACTGGACTTATCCCTTCAAATCCTGGCAATAACCCATATTCCACAAGAATCTGAAAGCCGTTACATATGCCCAGAATCGGGCGACCCTCATCAATAAAGCTCTGCATTTCTTTGCCCAGATGCGCAGAGAGGTGGCGCGCAAAGATGACGCCGCTGCGTACATAATCTCCATATGAGAAGCCTCCTGGAAAAACTAATACATCATAGTCTAGGAGGTTGCGTTGTTTGATGAGCTCGCTGACTTGAAGAGTGTGTGGTTGTGTGCCGAGTTCTTCAAAGGCCCGTTGTGTTTCGGCATCACAGTTGGTTCCGCCGGCGCGCAATATACAAACTTTGATGTCGTGGGGTTTCATTGTTCTGTCTCCTTGGGGTTGAGCGTTTTCTTCCAATTCTGCCGCAACAAATCCAGCGGGGCATCAATCACAGTTTGGCCGTTTAGGCCTTTGATGTGGAGTTTGGGTTCTTTTGTGACTTTTCCGATTCTCACACAGCCTTTGTTCTGCATCAGCTTTTCAAATTCTGTTGTGTCTGCTTCTGCGACTTCGATAAGAAAACGGCTGTTAGACTCTGAGAAGAGTACAAAATCATTCCGCTCAATATCTTGAGTGGGCACTTTTTGTAACTCAAGGGTTAGACCCAACCCGCTGGCAAAGGCCATCTCTGCGGCTGCAACTGCTAACCCGCCCTCTGAGAGATCATGGCAGGATTTGATTAAGCCGTTGTCTATGGCTTTGGTGATTGCTTTAAAGGTCTGTTTAGCTTTGCCGCCTCGTACTTTGGGCACTGATGCGCCTAGGTGGCCGTTTAGTTTATAGTACTCTGAACCGCCCAGTTCTGGGTAGGTTTTACCTATGATGTAGAGGTGGTTATCTTGTTTTTTGAGCTCCATCGAGATGGTGTGCTCGATGTTGGGTATGATACCCACCGCGGTTATGAGTAGCGTGGGTGTTATGGGGCCCAGGGGGGATTCGTTGTAGAGGCTGTCGTTGCTGCTGATAAAGGGTGCTTTAAGCATAACTGCATAGTCATAGCAGGCTTCGCAGGCACGTACCAATGAGCCAAGCCGTTCTGGCTTCTCGGGGTTGCCCCATGTAAAGTTGTCTAAGAGTGCGATTCTTCTGCCGCCCACAGCAATGTTGTTGCGCATAGCCTCATCTATAGCTGAGGCCGCCATCCAATAGGGATCGATTTTGCCATAGTTGGGATTCATACCACAGCTAATCACTAGCCCCTTTAGGGATTGATCGAGGGGTTTTAGTACTGCGGCGTCATTGGGGCCGGCATAGTCTCCTTGGAGGGGTTTTAGTAGTGTGTTGCCTTTGACTTCATGGTCATAGGTGCGAATTACTGATTCTTTGCTGGCAATGTTGGGTGCGCCCAAAAGTTGCAGCAACACTTCTGTGAGGTCTTTGGGTTGGGGGAGGTTGGGTTCGCTGAGTTGGGTTGGTTCGATGCATGCGGTTTTGCTGCTCTGGGGTGGGTTGAAAAGAAACTCCATGTCAATATCTGAGACTAACTCTGTTTGGTAGCTGAGCTTGAGTCGTCTCTCGTCAATGAGTTTGCCTATGGCGGTTGCTGTTACGTCTTCTTTGGCAAAAACTGCTAGCACAGCCTCTAAGTTTTGAGGAGTGCATGTGAGTAGCATACGTTCTTGTGACTCAGAGAGATAAATCTCCCAAGGTGAGAGTCCTTGATACTTTAGGGGGACCGTCTCTAGGTCAACTGTTACGCCGCAGTTAAAGCGCTCTGCGGTTTCACCTACTGCTGAGGATAAACCGCCTCCGCCAATATCGGTGATGGCTGAGCCGAGTTGTTGATCGCGGATCTCTACGATGGCGCGTTTGAGTTTTTCTTCCTCGATGGGATTTGCAATCTGAACCGCGGGCCTAGCGATCTCTTCGGATTTCTCGGTAAGCTCTGCAGATGCAAAGGTAACCCCATGGATACCATCACGTCCCGTTTTACCGCCCGCCAACACCAAAATATGGCCTGCTTGAGCGTTTTTAGCGTATTTGTTTAGCGGTAATATACCCACACAGCCACAAAACACTGTGACATTACCTGTGTAGGAGTCATCAAAATATATGGCGCCATTAACCGTTGGGATACCCATGTTGTTCCCATAGGTGCTAATCCCCGCAGTAACACCCATATAGACATACTTGGGATGCTTAACCCCTGCGGGAAGTTTACTATAATCATAATCAAGCGGACCAAAACCCAACACATCCGTACACGCAATAGGATCAGCCCAAACCCCCAAAATATCGCGGATGACCCCTCCCACGCCTGTGGCTGCACCCCCAAAGGGCTCCACTGCTGAGGGATGATTATGGGTTTCAACCTTGGCGGCTATGCCTTGACCCTTATCAAATTTGATTATACCTGCATTATCCTCAAATACACTCACACACCAAGGCGCATCAATCTGCTTTGTAGCCTTGGCAATATAGGTTTTAAACAAACTGTTAATTGTTTGAGCGCCATCAATTTTGATTTTACCCTTAAAGGTTTTATGACAACAATGCTCACTCCAAGCCTGACTAATCGCTTGAAGCTCCACATCAGTGGCGTTGCGGTTTTCTTTTTTAAAATAAGTCTGAACTACCTCTAGCTCCTCAGCACTAAGACCCAAAGACAACTCACTGTTAATCTCTGCTAACTGAGCGGAGGTGGCATCTGATAGTTGAGCCTCTATGACTGACTGAGTTTGGCGTTTGACCAGCAGGTTCATTTTCTCTCAGCTACGCTGATTGTATAATCATCTTTTGTAGGATTTACCAGCAGACGACGGCTCATTTCCTGAGCTTTCTGCTCTGCCTCAACCACGCTTGAGGCCTCCAAAATTACAGTGTAGACTTTACTAACTTCAACTGCTTCAACACTGAAGCCCAGCTCAACAAGGAGCCGCGCGGTTGTTTCGCCTTCCGGATTACTATGCCCGGGTTTGAGGCTGACTTCAATTTTAACAGCATATTTCATAGACCTCTAAATTAAGAGGTAGAGATTTAAACGCTTTCATCACAAACAATGCCAAACAATGCAAAACCCTACGACAAAACCAGTCGTTTCTCCCCATACTCTATCTCAACCACCCGCTCTTTACCCGTAACCCTGCCAATAACCTGCACACCACATCCACTGCACTGCTCCAACTCACTCAACGCACTATCAACATCGGACCTATCTACAATAATGCCAAAACCCCAGCCCATATTAAAGGTCCTAAACATCTCTTCATCAGTTACAGTATAACCTAACTCGGCGGCAGTTTTTTGAATTAACCCAAAAATCGGTTGCGGAGCAAACCGATCAAAACAAAAACCAATACCCGGCGAAAAAGCCGTCAAATTGTTAAATTTGGTATAACTATCCCCTGTAATGTGCACTGCAGCTTTAACTTTGACTTCACGCATCAGTTTAAGAAGCGGCTGCACATAGATCTTAGTGGGCTCCAAAGCTTCTAGCACAATTTCACGTGACAATTCTTGGGGAATATCGGTTGGTTCATATTTACCGCCCCACGCTTTGAAGAGAATTTTTCTTGCTAACGTAATCCCGTTACTGTGTAGACCACTACTAGCTAAACCAATGATAACATCCCCCGGATTTATGCCTCTACCCGTTATGAGATCTTGACGTTCAACCTGACCCACACAGGAAACAACCATATCAAACCCAGAATCAGACCTGAACCCTTTGATAATCTCAGCAACATCACCTGTTTCACCATTCACCACAGGACACTCTGATTGTTCGGCACCCGCAATTATACCCCTGAGCCAGGCATTAACCAATTTAGGCACACTAGCAGTGGCATGAATATTGTCTGCCAAAGCAAGCGGTTTAGCCCCACTACGAATAACATCATTAACCACCATAGCAACCGCATCAATGCCAATGGTATCATACTTGTTTGCCAGTTCAGCAATCAAGACCTTGGTACCAACCCCCTCGATTTGCAAATCTAAAAATAGATCCTCACCGATGGGCAAAACATTGCTATAGGGCAGATGCATGATGCCGCCAAAACCGATATAGCGATAGGTTTCTCTAAGACTTGTCAGCTCTTTTTTAGCTTCCACCCGCTGACCCCGATTAACGCCTGCATCAGTATACGTAT
The DNA here is from genome assembly GCA_031256395.1 of Nitrososphaerota archaeon. Lineage (GTDB taxonomy): Archaea > Thermoproteota > Bathyarchaeia > Bathyarchaeales > Bathycorpusculaceae > Bathycorpusculum. The sequence continues at coordinate 25,241 of JAIRQQ010000060.1, read as the reverse complement.
AATTTTTCGACATCACGCTTCTCCTGCACGCTAAACTTGGCAACGCTCTCTGATAACGATTTTGTTTTACCACCTATTTAGATTGCGCAAAACTGCTAATTCAAAATCCTGCCGCAAATGGCACAAAGCAACCAGACAATAACTGAAGGGATAAATCCATCGAAAAATTGTGAAATAAGTTATTGCCCATCGATATACTTAAAAACTGATGAACAAATAGAGCAAGAGAACAAGAGCCAGCCATTAAGTAATACTTAATAGTTCAAATGAACGTGCCCGTTTTAGACAAAGTTAAACAACTGAAATTTACTCTGAATGAGCTGAAAAATCAAAATAAACTGTATTTTTTAGGGGAAGGTTTTTGAGTTTTCGGGTATAGGTTACTTTTTGATTGCTTTGCCTAACCCCAAATATCACATATACATCGAGTATAGTGAACCCGACAAATCTGGTGTTCGTTTCAACCTCTCAAATGCCGAAGTCGTTGGAGCCTTCCAAGAACCCTTTACCAATGGTGAACCTTTCTGGTTTATAGGTCGACTACTCAACCCCATCAAAGTTGTCAACGTTGTTATCTTTTGGTCCTATCAAGCAGCCGATAAACTCCGACTACCAAACAATGACAGCATAGTCACAACAAAAGACAAAAAATACATCATCGACAATCTTCTCAAAGGTAAAATCAAAGGCGCCTATGTGTGTACTGAGCAATTTGTAACAATAACTCCAAAAACAAACCCAATCGCCCAACAAACTCAACCCACAACCTCAACACCAAGCGGTACCCCACGGCGAATCCTTGTGGTTTCTGGAACTGATGAATCCATGAAACAAACCCTCACCTTAGCCCTAAAAAAACTTGGACTTGCGACTATAATTATGAGTGAGCAACCCAGTCACGGTAAAAAAATAATTGATCGCTTCACAGACTACAAAGACATAGAATTCGCATTAGTATTACTCTCACCTGATATCTATGCCTACCCCAAAGGCGAAGAAGCTACCAAACGCCAACGCAACCCCCGCCAGGACGTAACCCTAATGTTTGGTTTTCTATTAGGCAAACTAGGCAAAGAACGAGTCCTTGCCTTCTATAGAGAAACCCCCAATTTTGCATTTCCCATAGATTTTGAAGGCATAAAATTCACCGCCATAGACGATCGCAACAGCTGGAAACTCACTCTCATACGTGAACTCACAGCCTGTGGTTATACCGTTGATGCAGAAAGACTCCTGAGGTAACTCTACACCCAATTGGGCTGAAAAATCGAACCTAGCCAAACATTACCAATTTCAGTTCGATTAAACTACTCCTATTTCAAAGGTTGACTGTTGCGTCTGGAATCGTGCATCAATAAGTACCCACTATATTGCCGCTGATCACATAGGGCTGTTTGTGGCTATGGGAAAATACAACCGGGTATTGTGGCTTCTTATACTTGATGAGAACAAATATATTGTCCAACCCCAACAAAAGGGTTGTTCATTATAGTGTGCGGTTGTAGTCTAGCTCGGTAGGACTCCAGCTTCCCAAGCTGGCTACCCGGGTTCAAATCCCGGCAACCGCACCAATTACTATATGCGGAAATTATATTCGTGAAATGTGTGGTATTTTTGTTCTGGTCATAGTCAGTTAGAAATTTTTTCGATAACTTTTTTGAGAAACATTTGGAAGCTATCTAAGAACTCTTTGAATTCTTTCTCTTCGATTTCTTGAAGTAACAGTCTCTCTTCTCGGCCCCATTTAAACGGCCCTAAAATTACGTTAGTTTTTTTTGCCTCAAAATGCTCTCTATATTTTTGATAACTGTCAAGTGTAAAGCGTATCTTGTCTGTAATCGGCTCAAGTAAGTTCTCTAATTTTAGATTGTATTTTCTACAGAGTAGATAGATGTCTAGAAAGTCACGTGCTTTGTAGCCTTTTCTTGTGAGTACTGCGCGAACTTTCTCGCAAAGTATTTCGCGGGTGTCATATACGTACATGTTTATTGTTTGGAAATATTCCTCATATTCTGAAAACAAAAAAGCTATTTCTTTGCTTTTTTTGCAGGGCAGGGCGTTTAGTGTGCCTTTTTGGGTTATAAACTGGATTTTTTCGACAAAATTTATTTGTGCCTTCACAAAACTTTCAATGTTAACTGTTTGTGGGCTGTACCATATTTTAAGTGTGCATATCCTGTTGCTTCCACCAAGCTCTACATAGCGTTTGTTTTGTTTATCATATTTGAAATCCAGTCCTCTTTTGCTTGATATGGCCTCAAATATGTTGCCTATTTCGTTAATTATGTTTGATAGCATCTTACGAATTTGCTTTTGTGATTTGGTTTCGAATTTTTCTTGATTTTTCCATGTGAAGTCTATGTCTTCTGAGAATCGATAATAGCCCATGTGACATTTAGTTAGACAGGTGCCGCCTTTGAAGACAAAGTTGTTTGAAAAGAACTCATTTTGTGCGAGATCCGTTAGTATTTGATGGAGAATTATGTCTTTCTCTACTAAGTCTATCTGTTCAATACCCGCTTGTTCTGCAATTGCTGCAACAAATTCTTTTCTCATGCAATCACAACGGATTCTGTTAGTTTATGTGCGATTTTTTGGACTGTTTTAGGATAATTTTTAGAATACTCTTTTAATTTGGGTATGGATAAATTGGTTGACCACTCGTCTACATCCGCAATAATGCTGTCTTTTGGGATGCCGCTATAGCGCCATATGTAGATGAAATCCAGTATAGTCTTTTCTGGGTCAGAATATGCTATGGTGTCTTTGTGTGTTATTCCAAAACTGGATAGTGATTTTTTTAGTTTTAAAAATTTAAACTTGTGGCCTGCTATTTTCATTGGGTTTGTGCGTAATAGCTTGTCGTTGATAATATAGTCAATGGTGAAGTATTCGTGTGTCATATTGTTTAGTTTCAGTGCTGTATAGAGGCCAAAATACCATTTTTTGACGTTTTTTATCTCCAATCCTTTGGCTACTAGTTCTAGGTGGTTGTACTTTATTTTTCCTAGTTTTATTTCGTCAAGAGTTTTGATGTAGAATATTCCTCTGAAGATGCGTGTGAGGTGGTTGCGTGATAAAAAATGGTTAATTGTTGCTTCATAGTCGAGCTCTAATTGGTTGCAATATTTTTTGATTTCTTTTGCTGTTATGATTTCTTTGTTTTCTATTCGCAGTTTTTTGAGCAAAAGGCTTGTTTTAATTTTATATCACAACCATGCATTTTTTGCAGGGTTATAATATATATCATCATCTATTTAAACTCCAATACTCTACGTATGTCAGAATCAAAGCTGGCATTTTTCTCATCTTTGTAAAAACCTCAACCCCTCCTGATTAGATAAACCTGTGTGTTAATGGGCACCTGTAAAAGGTGATTATGGCGTAACCTATTCCTATTTGGTTGATGTGCTCAAATCGATGTTTCTTATATAACCGTCTAAAAATGAAACCATCCGAGGTGGATTGTATAGTAGCTTAATGGAACATGTTCGTTGTGTCTGTTCTGTTTTTATTTGCATTTATTCGCATGCATAGTTGTCGAAGTAGCCTTTGATTAGTATGAGAGGTGTTCCTTTGTCTCCGCTACCGCTTATGAGGTCGCATAGACTGCCGATTAGATCGGTTAGGCGGCGGGGGGTTGTTCCTTCGGTTTCTTCTTTCCCTATGAGGTTTTTTTGTTTTTGGCGTATGCGCTCAATTATGGCTTCTCGGGCTTCGTCTCCTCGTTTGTGGGCAAATTCGGTGTCGGCAATATATTTTAGTTTGAGTTCGTTTGGCAGGCCCAGTAAGCCGTCTGTGAAGGCTGGTGATACGATTGGGTCGGCGAGTTCCCATATTTTGCCCACGGGGTCTTTAAAGGCACCATCTCCATAGACAAGTACTTCGACTTTTGCGCCTGTTTTCTCATAGATGCGTTTTTGGACGTCTGCTACAAATGTTTCGCAGGAGTGTGGGAAGAGTTTTACTTTGTCTTCGCTTGCTTTATTGGAGCCTAAAAGCCCGTAGGTTTGGTTGTATCCGCTGTGGTCTATGCTTTTTGTGAGTATATCTTCTAGCCCATATACGGTTTGTGCGCCGGCTGCTATGAGGCGGCGTTTTGTTTGGGTGCGGGTGTGGATGTCTGCGATGAGAACGTTTTTGGTGTATTTTAGAATCTCACAAGGGTCGTTTGCTAGGATGATTTTGGCTTGATTGCCCAGATTGCGGTAGAGTTCGAGATAATCTATGGCGGTGAATTTGTGTTTGAGGTCTGGGAAGAGCTGGCGGAACTCTTGTTCACTAAATACGTCTTTGTGGGGGTTAATGTTTGCTTCATAGATTTGCTCAGTGCTTATGATGTGGTTGCCCACTTCATCAGTGGGGTAACTGAGCTGGATATAGAGCTCGTCAACTGCGGCGGCTATGGCCTTTAGTAAGATTGAGAATCGGTTGCGGCTCAAAATTGGAAAGACAATTCCAACTGGGCCGGTGGGGAATTTAGCTTTAATATCGGCGGCGATTTGGGCTACTGTTGCATAGTTGCCCTGTGCCCGTGCAACCACGGCTTCAGTTATGCCGATTATGTCATGATCACATATGACGGTGTTGGTTTCTTTGGTATGTTCGATTATGGAGTTGGTGATGATTTCTGGCAGGTTATCGCCTTGGTGTATGATGGGTGTACGTATTCCTATGGCTTGGGTTCCAAATGTTCTCATGTTATTCTCCCCTAATTATCACATTTTGAGTAGAGTCAATGCTTTGCACCTGAAGCATATACAGATATCGTCCCAAACTCTGTACATTTGTCGATGAAACATATGAATTGTTGTGTGAGTTATTGATGTCTGTGTTGTGTCTTTTGTTTTTGGTATTTGTGTTGTTGAAAAATTGTGCAAAACTTGGTACAAAACGGTTTTTTCCCAAAGCTTAGGTTCGGCTTTAACGACAGTTGACGAATCTAAATCCTTAAACACCGCTGGGCGTAGGATAGCGTGTTGTGGTTTATGCTGGAGGTGAAAAGAGAATGATATTTGAAGAAGAAGATGATTGGGAAGAAGGCGAAGATGAAGAATGGGAAGAAGAAGAATGGTAAATTCACGCTTAAATGGTGATTCTACATTTTCTTTTAACTTTTAATATTTTCTATCATAATTTTATCGGTTATGAGCAATAGCTTTTTACGTTATGATATGCTTCTTTATTGAGTATGGTGTATTTTAATGGTAGACACAAAAACTGAGAACACACTTGAAAAATCTGCCCAACAAATGGCCGAGACCGTCATCGCAGTTATGGACAAGCTTGCTGGAAAAGAATCTGATATCAAACTAAGCTTTGAAGATTTAACTCTTGACTTGGGTAGATTTAAGGCAAAACTCAATGGATCTATTGTCTTAGACATAGTGTATGCTAAAGAAACAAAACCCTAACCTGACAGGAAGCCAAGATGCCAATCACAACGATTTTAGCAGAAATGCTAAAGTCGGGAAAAGTCACTGTATCGACCAATAACACCGAAGCCCTTAAAATCGAAGCTCTCGACAAAAAAATCGACATTGAAGCTCTAAATAAAGAAATCATAAAAGACACTCTTGTTGCTGCACAAGGCACAGAAAAAAACAAGGGCTTAACTGGTGTATTTGGTCAACTTGGCTCTGCACGCAGCAACATAGGCTTGCTCAAAGAGGTTGCTGAGGATTTGGCTAAATCCGGCATAACTGTCACACTCACCTACAAAGACAGTGTTGTAGTTACCTTGGGTTCAGAGGCCAGCCCCAAACTATCAAGCATAATCACTGGAACCAAAGCCATAGAAATCAACAGCCCCCGAAAACTCATCGAATTAGGCCTCTAAATAAAACAACACTAACCGTATTTTTTACGTTTTCTAAATGTGTTATTGTCTGCGTATGTTAACATAACGGTATATGCCGCAATAGTTCTTTGCTTGGTCTTTTCTTGTTGGTTTTATGGTTTGTTATGAATACTCTATTCTATCGATCGAGTTTGCGGTTTTAGATTTATAACTTACTAGTTTTATTGAAGTAGTGGACGTTAATCTATGACGCGAATTGCCGTATTAGACACTGATCGATGTAAGGTCAAAAAATGCAATCAGCTTTGTGTAAGCTTCTGCCCTATGGTGCGCAGTCGAGTTGAAGCCATACGTGTGGAAGGTAACAAAGCAATCATCTCTGAAACTCTTTGCAGTGGATGTGGCATATGCGTTAAAAAATGTCCCTTCAAAGCAATCAGTATTGTCAATCTTCCTGATGAGCTCGAAAAAGACTGTAGTCATCGCTTTAGCGAAAACAGCTTTAAGCTCTATCGTCTTCCTATGCCCTCTCCCGGTACGGTGCTGGGTCTTTTGGGCCAAAACGGTATTGGTAAAAGTACCACCCTCAAGATGTTTAGCGGTGAAATCAAACCTAACTTGGGTAAATTCGATGAACCGCCCCAATGGAGTGAGATCATTCAGTATTACCGCGGCTCCAGTTTGCAGGATTACTTTACCCGTTTAAGCGAGAAAAAACTCAAAGTTAGCAGTAAACCCCAATATGTCGACAAGATTCCCAAAGCTGTTACTGGCAAGGTGGGAGATCTTCTCGATAAAGTCGATGAGCGCAAGCAACTTGATGCTATTGCTGAAGAGTTGGAGCTCACAAATCTCTGGGATCGTGCCCTTGAGGTGCTTAGCGGAGGAGAGCTTCAGCGGGTAGCCGTTGCGGCGGCTCTTAGCCGCGATGCAGATGTCTATCTTTTCGACGAACCCAGTAGCTACCTCGATGTTAAACAGCGTCTTGTCGTAGCGCGGGCCATTCGTAGCCTAAAAGAACAACAAAAAACCATCATAGTCGCTGAACACGACTTGGCTATTATTGACTATCTTAGTGACCAAATTTGTGTCTTCTATGGTGAACCAGGCGTCTATGGTGTTGTTAGTCATGTGCATGGGGTTCGCACGGGAATTAACATCTATCTCCAAGGCTACATCCCAGATGAGAACATTATGTTCCGAAAAGAAAGCATTGTATTCCAAGAAAAACCCCCCACCGCTGGAGAAAACATTGGTTCACCCCTGCTTAGCTGGACTGCTATGACTAAATCTTTTGGTGGATTTAAGCTCTCAGTTGAACCCGGCGAAATCCGAGCCGGAGAAATCATCGGCATACTAGGACCCAACGGCATCGGAAAAACCACCTTTGTTAAAATGCTTGCCGGCATCGAAGAAACCGATGACAAACGCGCGATAAGTAAACTCACAGTTAGCTACAAACCCCAATATATCGCTCCAGACTACGAGGGCACCGTCCAAGAGCTGTTGATGAATGTGGCCAAAGAAAATTTCACCTCGAGTTGGTACAAAACCGAGATCGCTCAGCCTCTGCGTTTGCAGACTCTTCTGGATCGAAACGTCATGGAACTCAGCGGCGGAGAACTTCAAAAAGTTGCCATAGCCGCTTGTCTGAGCCGCAAAGCAGATCTGTTTCTCTTTGACGAACCCAGTGCCTATCTCGACGTGGAGGAACGCCTAAATGTGGCCAAAACCCTGCGCCGAGTCGTCGAAGCCCATGGCATCCCCGCATTTGTGGTAGAGCACGACGTAGTCACCCAAGACTTCATTGCTGATCGCCTCATAGTTTTCAACGGCAAACCCGGCGAAAGCGGCCACGCCCAACCGCCCACTACTTTGCGAGGCGGCATGAACACTTTTCTAAAAGAAATGGACATAACCTTCCGCCGAGACTCAACCACTCTTCGTCCTCGTGTCAACAAAGAAAACAGCCAAATGGACAAATTCCAAAAAGGCATAGGCGAATACTACTACACCAAAATCACCAAAGAAAAAGACGACGACGAAAAGGAAGAAAAACAACCCAGCAAAAAACCCGCCAAAAAACCATAGTATTTCAACTACCTCTATCTGCCTGTGAGCAAGTAAGCTTGCTCTCTGGTGGATGTTTGGTTATTTTATGCCTTTGTGTGGTTTGGTGGAGTGTGGGTTGGTTATGGTATTATAGTTTGTTAATGGAAAGTGTTATTAATCTTTATTCAATACGCCTATCATGAGAGGGGTTAAAGGTTAGTGAGTGTTATTGAGTGGGTTTGTTGTGAATTGGCAACAAACGTTATCGTCGCTGACTTGTCTGAACTAAATTTTAGAAAAAAGGGTTTTCAGAAGAATTGGGGTTATATATTCCCAAATAGTTGTGCCTTGTTTTTTTACTGCACCTGTGGTGTGAGGTGTCTCTGATATGGATGAAAAATTTTGTGTTACCTCTAGACGTGCTCCATCCACATATTCTGACATGCAAAAGGTGTCTAATTTGGATGAAAAACTCGACATAGATGCAAAATTTAGCATGGATGAAAATCAAGTTCGAAAAAATTTGGCTGGGTTTTCCCGTGAAAACACCTGCTATTTTGCTTGGCTGTGTGCTGTACGTGCTCTACCCTTTATGAACGCAACTGGAAATTTTGATTACTGGAAACACACCAAAGATGAAAACAAACGGCAAAGACATCTGCTCTCAGTATTAAAAGCAATCGATGTTGCCTTTTTTGCCCCGCATGCCGCTGATAACATCACCGCTAACGCCGCTAATTCTCGGACCGCTTTTTATGCTTCTCGAGCTGCTGCTGATGCAGCCTATGACGCCTATGCTGCCCGCACCACTGATGTCAATGCTTGTTCTGCTTTCTATGTTGCACGTGCTGCTGGTGATGCCACCCGTGCCGCCAACACCTCTAGCGCCATTGCCGATGCAAATGCCTATGCCACTGCTGCTGATGCCACCCGTGCTGCCGCCCAACAGGCAATTGATCTACGTCCCATCCTGCTCGAAGACCTAGAAATCATAAAAACCAAAAAGCGCAAATTCCAAAATGACACTGCCATATATGGGCCGATATGGACTAATTTTCAAAATGCCTTGCGTGATTTAGGTTGTCAATATTGGGGTGAGTGGTATGCCCAAATATTTGCTAAGGGTTTTATACTTGATGACAAAGATCGTGCAGAAATTGAGATGCGCCTCAACGTACCTGGAGAGATCATGGAACGCGGCGCGGCAGCTGTTGCCCGCTATGTTGTGGACCTAAAAGAGCGTGGTGCAACACGATTAAACGAGGCCCGAATTCTTATTTTAGGTAATAAAGGGGCCGGCAAAACCTCCCTTACCCGACGTTTAAAAGATATCTCGCATGTAATGCCCAAAAATGATGAAAGCACTGAGGGTGTGGATGTTATAGACTGGACCCTGCCCCCTGAACCTAACCAACCTGATAGCGGAGTTAATGTGCATATTTGGGATTTTGCTGGACATGTAATAACCCATGCGGCTCATCGTTTCTTTATGTCTGAGCGCTGTTTGTATATCCTAATTATTGACGGACGAACGGAAGGCAATAGCCGCACCGAATACTGGTTAGAGCAAATACGCAATCACGGTGGAGATTCCCCTGTTCTAGTGCTTATAAATGTTAGAGACAAACACCATGTTGATGTCCCAGAAAATACCTTAAGACGCGAGTTTCCCTCAATTGTGGGCTTTTATCCCGTTGATATAAACGCAGGAGGCAAACCCTTGGATGATTTTCGTCAAACGGTTATAACGATTTTGCGCGAGAATCCTCTTTGGAAAAACACCCAAATAGCCACCCCGGTATACAAAGTCAAAGAAGCCCTCCACCAACGCTTTAAACAAGGTAACGAGTTCATTGATCGCGCTGAATTCGATAAAATCGCCAAAGAAAGCGGCATTGAAACAGAGGCCGATAGAGAACAGTTACTGCGAGATCTTCACGATTTAGGTATTTGTTTGTGCTATGATAATGATAATCTGGGAGTCTTTGATACCATGGTGCTAAATCCCAGCTGGATTAGCCATGGCATCTATCGATTAATTAACTGGGGCTCAAACAACAAAAAGACCATCCTCTCTATCTCAGATTTCCACAAAATGTTCACCGGAAAAGATGCCCTCAAATATGAGGGAAAAGCCGGGTTTTTGTTTAGTTTGATGAAGGCCTATCAGCTTGCCTTTTTCAAAAACACTCAAGCAATTTTTGTTCCCTTGCTATTTCCCACGGATCGTCCAAAGGACTCTGTGCTTCCCGAATTTAATTTTGGAGACCGTTTACGGCTGGACTATTGTGCAAATCAGGCTCTGCCGCCCTACACAGTGGCACGTCTATCTGTTCTGCATTCAAAGGAACTAGATGAACAAACCTCGTGGCGATTTGGTGCGGTACTTCATTTTGGCGATACCGTAGCGCTTGTGGAAGAAAATGACCGCGCACGTACTATAACTGTACTTGTTAGGGGCCCTAAACAAAAAGAATACCTGACATATCTGCGCAGCACTCTAAACAGTATCTTTGATGGCTACAAACACAATCGTCCCGAACTTAAATATGAGGTACTTCTCCCCTCTACAGAGTCCGATCAAACAGACAAACGCCTATCGGTTGATGATTCCTCTGCATTTATGCAAACCGAGGCCCAAATTATCGAACATGCCAAACGAGGTCGAAATCTACTCACCGGCAACCGATACTTTCCAGAAATTGAACCCAACGAAACAATCTGGGGCTATGGTCTAACAATAATAAATGGCGATGTAATAATGCGCGACAAAAACGCCGACCACTCCAAACACCTCAACAAATCCCAAACCACCATCCATGACGACCACTCTACCCACGATGATCACTCTACACATGACCACTCTATTCATGATGATCATTCTAAATACATTGATATGTCTCAAACTATCAACATGTCTTTCCAAGACTGTTCAATTAATTTTCAAGGCGAGCTCAATGCTCTTGCCCGGCGATTTCGCGAATCAGGTAACCCTGATGATGTTGAGCTGGCAAATGAACTAAACGGCGTCGCTTCTGACTTGGATGAATCAATGAAAGAGATACCTGCTAACGCCAAACCAGGTTCTCCAGAGCTCCTTAAAGTTAAAGAGTCTTTGCGAAAAAATGGTTTGCTTGACCGATTAGAAGGCCTCTATGAGGATTTAAACGATGAAAATTCCGAGTTGCATAAAAAAGCTACTAAAATCCGCAAAGGTGTTGAATCCATCCAGAAAATTGGAACTTACTACAACGATGTAGCTCAGTGGTTATGTCTTCCCCAGATTCCCCGCCCCCTGCTGGGAGCATTTGGCAAAAGAAATAACCCCTAAGGGAAACATTTCCGCATTTTCTTTTGTTTTTAGTGCCTTTATTTTTGTATTGTTACCCAAAATGGTTAGTTTATCTGTTGCTATTATTGATGTGATATTGGTTTGTTGAAGCGCTTTATCCAAAAAAACGTGTAATAGCCGTTTATTATTGTGGCAGGTTTTGGACTATATATCTCTAACTAGATGTGGTGGGGTAGTCTTATATTACCTATTATAAGTCTTGTTCTATAACTCTTATTACAATATGGGGAATTGAATATGAAAAGTAAAACTCATATCTACATGGCAGATCTTCTAATCGAAGATTTGAGGGCAAATCGAATAGTTTTACCCGGTGTGGGAACCTTTATCCCGCCAGCGGAAATACGCGAAGCGGTTCTTAATCACCCGGGGGCTTTTCGCGCCGGTTCAGTCGGACCCGATTTCTATCCCGATGTACTTCTAGGTCAGGCAACAATTCATCCCAATAATTCAGGCAAATGGCTCGACCTTATGTTCAAAAGACTTCTAGTCTCCCCAATTGCCGAACGCGAGAAAAATCTCTCATTCACCCTTGGTTTTATGATGCACTATGCCGGCGATATGTTTGGTCATGCCTATGTAAATTCATATGCAGGCGGCTGGTTCCCCGATTTTATGTCGCTACCTGCAAATCCCGAAAAAGCAAAAATAATTGCTCGCCATATGCTTGTTGAAGCCTATATGGATCAAAAGGTGCCTGCAAGCGCTTCTATGCAGCTCGCACCTCCAATTGATTTTATTTGCGATGTTTTTACCTGCGATGAAGCCCAACAGCTTATGACTTCCTTGGGTGTAAATAACAGTTTGGCAAACCCTCTGGGACATTTTATCCAGCTTAGAAGAAATGTCCATGGGGCATTACTAGATACCACCATAGGCATACTTCCTTTGGTTACTGATTATGTTCAGCACTGGGAAGTTGACGTGGATACCGGCATAAAAACTTGGCTTGAAACCTGGGCAAAAACTGCTGATGCCTTTGCCGGAAACGTCAACGAAAAATTTACCTATGTTCAGGGTATATTGGAAAATTGGTTTATCCTCAAGTTCACCAGTATGATTGGTTTTCCCGATTTTGTCGGTAAAGTCATCTCGTTTATAAATAATCTCCATATTTTAAAGCCGCTGAAAGATTTTATCAAAAATCTCTTCAAAGATTTCTTGCTAGCTATTTTAAAAGCTATCACTGGACAGCTCTACACTACAATTGAGCAAGCAATTATTGAAATCGAGAAAATTTTCAAAGATCCCAAGACCTATTTAGATAATGGTTTACTCTTCTCTGAAAAAAACATCAGCCAAAAACTAGATCAAGATTTTGGTAACTATGGACAAGAAAGCAATACGAATGGTCAAACTTTTCATGCTGTCTATAAGTGTCTCAATATGAGTAAGCTTTGCTTGGTGGGCTCTGATAACCTCAACACTATTGTTAAGGACGCCGTGGGTAATGTTTCAACAAATATTTCCTTTAGAGGCGTAGTCTTTTCTGCGGCTGCCCGTATAGGCTATATTACTGTAAAAACTAGTACCAGTATGTGGGCTGGAACCGATAACAACATCTATATTGGTATTCGGTACGGCGGAAAAAGTTACGAAGTTCTTTGTGATAAACCGGGCTATAACGATTTTGAGCGGGGCGATTTAGACACTTATCCTTTTGTTGTCCCTGAAAATGTGGATTTGTCTAGTGTATCTGCAATCACTGCAAGGATGAGCGGTAATACTCCTGCGGGAGACTGGAAATGCGATTGGATCCAAATAAAAGATTCATCTCATACTGTTTTACTTCAGGCAGATGATGACTTTTGGCTCGAAAAAAAACGTCCACTAAATGTCATCACTAAGTTTAGCAGAAAATACTCCATTCCCTCCAAGTCTCTTTGTCTTGATCCTTCGATCATTAGTTTTCTTTGGAGCCTTGACGGCCAAGGAAAAGATAACTTGAACCCTACTGGCGATACTCCCTGGGGGTTAGGCTTTAGATTCTATACTGACCCTATTCTTCGCAATAAAGTGTTCCAGCCGCTGTTTGAAACACCTGCACAAAAACCTGTAGCCGATGAGATTGTGGGAGTGAGGGCAAGTATTGGTGAGATTGTAGACAGTGTCACCTTTGTATATGCTAGTGGGGTGGCTGTAAAATTAGGCGGAGTTGGCGGAAATGCGACAGAGGTTTCTGTGTTTAAACCCCATGACCGAATAATCTCTGCGGTCTATACCATGACTGAGTTTATCTCAAAAAGTTGCATCGGTAAAATTGTATTTAAAACTAGTTCGGGCGATATGTTTACTTATACTGGTCGTATGTACAAGTCGGTTCCCAACGAAAAGGTTGTTATAATAAGTGCACCAATGGGGCAATATATTGTTTCATTTAAAGATGCCTGTCCAGGACCATACTTAAACACTCTAGTAGTTGCCGAAACAAGAGGTCTGCAACAAACATAGGCGGTACGTTTTTAGTAAGTTTGGGGGTGGTTTGGTAATCGAGGCTGGTGTTGTGCTGGTTTGGTTGCCAGACCTGTGTTTCTTTTTTATTTTTTCTGCTATTTTATTTCTTTTCATGTTTGTTTTTTGATGTCTGTTTGTTTGGTGTTGTTGTTTGTGGGGTGGTTGGTTGTTTGTTTGAGTTTTTGGGGTTGTTTTTAGGTAAACTATAAATGGTTATTTGTAATCGTGAAACAGTACACCTCACGCGTTCGAACAGTTCCTTCGCCGGGACATCATTTAGTCGTTTAAGAGTAAAATCTTAGTTGTGATACGGAAAGCCATATAAATCGCTTTTACGTGTTTGTTTGCGCATCGGAGATATAATAATGCCAAAATGGGGCTATTCAATCATCGAAGAAATGCTTAATCCAGAAAGAACAGCGAAAGCCAGCGGAAGAGAATTAAAAGTATCTCACAAAGCCGCCCGTGAAGTCGCTAAGGCCATCAAAGGCATGGAGCTCTCCCAGGCAAAGGAATACCTGCGTGAAGTAGCTGCCAAGAGAAAACCGATTCCCTACACAAGATACATCAAAAAATTGGGGCATAAAGGCGGTATGGCGAAACGTTTTGTTGGTCGTTACCCTATAAAAGCCTCAGAGGCTGTCCTTAAAATTTTGCAGGCTGCACAAGCTAATGCAGAAAATAAGGGCTTAGATGTTGAGCACCTCCGAATTATGCACAGCGCAGCATATCCCGGCGTTAAGCTAAAGCGTTATACCCCCCGAGCACATGGGCGCGCTTCACCTAAATATGAAATTACCACTCACTTTGAGATCGTGCTCGAAGAGAAAGCTACCTCAGGAGAACAGTAAATGAGCATAGTCAAACGGTTTATAACAGAATCAATTAAACGCACTGAAATCGATGAGTTTTTGCAGAAAAAACTTGAACGTGCCGGATACGGCGGAGTTAACCTGTCTAAAACTCCATTGGGTACTCATGTAGTTATATATGCTATGCGTCCCGGTCTAGTTATCGGTCGCGGCGGCGAAACTATCAAAGATCTTGCCGCTCAACTTGAGCATAACTTCAAAGTTGCCAACCCTCAAATCAGCGTTTCAGAAATTGAAGTTCCCGAATTTAATGCACATGTTGTTGCTAATCGTGTCTCCTCCGCTCTTGAACGCGGTGTACACTTTAGACGTGCAGGCTTTTGGGCCCTAAACCAAGTTATGGAAGCAGGCGCTCTGGGCGCTGAAATTGTTATCAGCGGCAAACTTACAACCGAGCGTGCACGTTTTGAAAAATTCAAGGCTGGTCACTTCCCAATTGTTGGTGAACCCGCTGCACGTGCCATGCGAACCGCTGAAGCACATGTCCAACTCAAACCCGGAATTATCGGCATACGTGTAAAACTCATGCCCCCGGATGCACACTTCCCAGATAAGGTTACCATTCTGCCCCAAGCTCCCCCTGCAGAAGAAGCCCCAATCATCGTTACACAAACTGCTCCTACACCCGCTCCCGCACCAGCACCAGTTGCACAAGCACCTGCTCCCACACCAGTTGCACCCAAAGCACCCGCTAAAGAGATCCCAGAACCCAAAGTTGAACAACAAGCCCCACCCCCAGTAGCAGAGGCTCCACCAGCAGTAGTAGCAGCAGCAGAAGAAGAAACACAACAACCCCAACAAGAAGCTAAACCTGTGGAGGAACAACAATAATGCCAGTTATGCGTCTCAAAGAAATAACTGAAATGTCTGCGGAAGCCCAAGAACAACGCCTAATTGATTTACGCGTTGAACTTGCTCGGATAAGAACCATGGTTAACGCCGGTGGTGCAGTAGAGAATCCTGCCCGTATCCGCGAACTCCGCAAAACCATCGCCCAAATACTCACTATCCAAAATGAGCAAAAACTTGGCATACGCAAAGCACCTGAAGCAAAGAAAGAAGACAAAGCTAAAAAATCTGCCAAGAAAGACTCTAAGGAGAACGCCTCTCAATGAAAGTAACGCCCGATATTATCCGATATGAATTCATCGGCACAAACGGCCTAGTTGCCCAAAGCCTAAACAAAAGCTACATCGGCGTAGGCGGCACAGTGATAGGCGAATCAAAAAACACCTTCACTTTCCAAAATCAAAACAAAACCTGCAGCGTAGTCAAAGAAGCTGCAACTTTCGATTTTACCTTCAACGATGGTACAGTCGTTGAAATTGACGGTAAACTTTTAGTCGGCCGCTCAGAGGACCGGCTTAAAAAAAGCACAAAGAGGCTATGGTAATATGTCAATGACTTTCAAGCAGCCAAAAAAGACCTGTGAAGATCCAAACTGTCCCTTCCACGGCGAACTTGCCGTGCGCGGCCGCGTCCTGGAAGGTATCGTTCACACAGCCAAGATGGAGAAAACCGTTATCGTCGATAGAGAATTCATGCAATTCTCCTCGAAATACGTACGGTACGAACGCAGACATGGACACATCCCATCACACAATCCCCCCTGTTTAGACGTAAAAGAAGGCGACCGCGTAAAAATTGCAGAGTGCAGACCACTTAGCAAAACCGTTTCCTTCGTAGTTGTCGAAAAATTAGGCGAGGAAAGATAGTATGTGTGCCGCAAAGTCCAAACAGAGAGCTCTAACAGCAAAAGGCATGATTAGCCGCGGCCAAAAAATCAGCCGAGGCCTTGTTGCTGGCTCAGAGCTTAAATGCGCTGATAACACAGGCGCACGTGTATTGCGCTTAATCCAAGCCATGGGCTACAAGGGTCGTCTTAGACGTTACCCCTCAGCCACAGTTGGCGACAAAGTAACCGTATCAGTACGCCAAGGCTCACCTGATATGCGTAAAAAAATCTTCCAAGCCATCATCATTAGACAACGCAAAACCTATAGACGCGTTGATGGTGTCTGGATCCAATTTGAGGACAATGCCGCAGTCATTATCACCCCTGAGGGCGAAATGAAAGGCTCTGAAATCCGCGGACCAGTTGCACGCGAAGCAGCCGAACGCTGGCCCAGAATCGCAAGCGCCTCAAGCATCATAGTGTAGGTGGAAAAATATGCAATCAACAACTAACCCTGGTAAACAAAGAAAAAAACTCTTCAACGCCCCCGCGCACATACGCCACAAACACATGGCTGCGCCCCTATCAACAGAGCTAGCCAGCTCTAAAGGAGCAAAAACACTCCCTATCCGCAAAGGCGACACTGTACGCATCATGCGCGGTGACAACAAAGGCTTTGAAGGCAAAGTCTCACGCGTTGATCTAAAGACCTACCGTATCTACCTCGAAGGTCTAACCCGTGAAAAAGTAGATGGTACAAACATCTTTTTGGCCATTCACCCCTCAAAAGTCCAAATCCGCAACCTAACCCTTGACGATAAATGGCGCAAAAACATCCTTGGACGAAAAACCGCGCCCGAGAAAAAGGACAAAAAACAAAAGGATAAGCCGGCAAAGAAAGCCGAGAAACCCTCTGCTAAAACAAAGGCTCCAGTCGAGGACGAACCCGAAATCGAAGAAACCTTCGAAGACGCTGATGAGCCAGAAGTAGAAGAGACCGAAGAAACCTCTCAAGATGATGATGTAGGAGACGAAGAATAAATTGGGTAAAAAAGGAAAAACCGCAAGGCTGAAACGTAATCCAGCACCAGCATTCTGGCCTATCCACAGAAAAGAAGCTCCGTGGGTTGTGAAGCCCTCCTCAGGTGCACATTCACTCCAGAAAAGTGTTCCCCTGACTTTGGTTATGCGTGAGATGCTGGGTATAACTCAAACACGAAGAGAAGGCAAACTTGTCATTGCTCAAGGCAAAGTCCTAGTTAACGGTAAAGTCTGCAAAAAAGACGACAGTCCAGTTGGCTTGATGGATATAATTTCCATGCCTGCAAGTAACAAGTACTACCGTCTTATGCCGTCCCACAAAGGCTTGTATTTAGCTCCTATAAGCAAAGAGGAATCATCTGTTTCTCTGCTAAGAGTTGAAAACAAATCTACCGTTCACAACGGCGTACAGATTGCAGTCCACAACGGCTCAATTATGCTGATAAAAGTAGCTGATCCAAAAAATCCAGTTGAGGTAACCTATGATACCTTTGATATCTTAAAGGTCAGCTATCCTCAAAAGCAGGTCACCGAAACACTAAAAACCAAAGAAGGCAACCTTGCCGTAATTACTGGTGGTAAAAACATTGGCAAAGTCGGAAAGATTGTAGAGATCGAAAAGACTGAAGCTAAAAAACGCCGCCAAGCTCTAGTTATGATCGAGGATGCTCAAGGTCAACGATACCAAACAATTTTGGACTTTGTCTTCTCCATCGGAGAAACAGCTCCAATGATCAACACTCTGGAGGCTCTCGTAAATGTCTGATGAGGTAGCCGCTATAATTAAAACTTGGCAAGAGCAACCAATGCTCCACCCCAAGATTGAAAAAGTCGTTGTGAACCTCAACGCAGGCAAATCTGGTGAACCTCTTGAGAAAGCAAACACGGTGCTAAAAGAAATCACTGGCCGCAACCCTGTTAAGCGTCGCGCCAAAAAATCTGTTCGTGACTTTGGTATACGTGAAGGTGAATCCATCGCGGTCGTTGTAACCCTGCGCAAGCAGGAAGCCATTGACTTCCTAAAGAAAATCCTGCCTGTGGTCGATAACAAAATCTCGAGGCGATGCTTTGATGTTCGCGGCAACTTTAGCTTCGGACTCAAAGAACACATCGACATCCCCGGAGTCAAATACGATCCTGAAATCGGTATCTTCGGTATGGATATCTGTGTCACCATAAACCGCCCCGGCCGTCGCATAACGATCCGCAAACGTCAAAGTAAGCAGCTCGGTCCAAAGCATGTGCTTAGCGCCGAAGAATCAATAGTCTTTGTAAAACAAACCTTAGGAGTCGAAATCATCTAGGTGTAATGTATGGGAAAACAGCAAGTCAAGAAAGAACGAAAATACGGCAAAGGTTCACGTCCCTGCGTAAGATGCGGTTCATTTGGTCCAGTTATTCGACGTTACGATTTATATTTATGCAGGACATGCTTTAGAGAAGCTGCACCCAAATTAGGTTTCAAAAAATATGAGTAGGAGCTAAAGAACAAAATGGATACCTTAACTAATGGTCTTGTTACCATAATCAACAACGAAACCCGAAACAAACGGGAATGCATCATTAGCCCTGCCTCTAAACTATTGGGACGCGTCTTGCGCATCATGCAGCTCAACGGTTACATAGGCGAATTCGAATTCATCGATGACGGGCGTCAAGGCAAATTTAAAGTCCAACTCCTTGGCAGAATCAACAAATGCGGCCCTGTAAAACCACGCTTCGCAGTCAAAGCCACCGAATATGAAAACTGGGAAAAACGCTTCTTGCCCTCACGTGATGTGGGAATCATGGTTGTTTCCACCTCAAAAGGTGTTATTGCCCACAAAGACGCCGAAGAGAAAAACATTGGAGGAAGGCTACTAGCCTTCGTGTATTAGGAGAACATTACAATGCGTCTTCCAGAAGTATCCCGAACAGTTGAAGTCCCAGACGATATAACTCTTAGTTTAACTGGCAAAGTTGTCAGTGTAAAGGGTGCCAAGGGCAGCCTCACACGCGACTTCTCCTTTGCCACCATAGACATCGCAAGCGAAGGCAAAAACGTCCGCATATCCGCCAAGTGGCCACGTAAAAAAGAAGCAGCCCTAGTCGGAACCATCTACTCACACATCAACAACATGATCGTAGGCGTCACCAAAGGCTACTCATACAAACTAAAAATTGTCTTCTCCCACTTCCCCATATCTGTTAAAATGCAAGGCAAATCTCTCGTCATTGAAAACTTTACAGGCGAACGCAGACCCCGAAGCGTCGAAATCTTGGGTGGTGTCAAAGTTCAAATTGAACCCGACGACATCATCATCGAAGGTATAAACCTCGAAGACGTCAGCCAAACCGCCGCAAACATTGAACAATCTACCAAAGTCCGCAAAAAAGACCCCCGTGTCTTCCTTGACGGCATCTATGTCTATGAACGAAACGAAGGTATGGCATAATGAGCGAAAAAAAAGTTTCCCCCTCACGAAAAGCCCTCCAAGTCCGAGCTCGCGCTAAAAACAAAAAACCAAAGTTTGTACGCGCGGAAAGCTGGCGGTTTGCACGCTTTAGCCTAAGCTGGCGCAAACCCCGAGGACTCGACAATAAAATCCGCCGAAAAATCAAAGGTTGGCCACCCGGACCCAGCACCGGCTACAAAGGTCCCAAAATCGCCCGATTCCTCCACCCATCTGGCTACCGCGAAGTCATAGTCCACAATGTCGACGACCTAACCAACATTGACGCACAAACCCACGCTATTCGTATTGGCCACACTGTTGGTAAACGAAAGCGCGCAGACATCATCACCAAAGCAAAAGAACTCAACCTAAAAATCCTAAACTTCACTGCCACAACCCAACCCAAAGAAACAGATGAAGAAGAAACCACCGACGAAGCAAAAGAAACCAAAGAAAAATCCAAGCCTAAAAAAGAAAAGAAACAAAAGAAGGCACCCAAAAAAGAAAAGAAATCTAAACCCAAGAAAGGAGACAAAAAGCAATGACTAACTTAAGCGGACAAAGACGATTGGCAGCCCAGATCCTCAAAATCGGCCAAAACCGCGTTTGGATAAACCCCGAACGCATTGACGATGTAGATGGCGCCATCACCCGCGAAGAAATTCGCAAACTCATTCACGAAAAAGTCATCGTTTCCCTACCCCAAAAAGGCGTAAGCCGCTCACGCGCAAAAACCATCCGCGCTAAAAAACGTCTAGGCAGACGAAGCGGTCCTGGTAGCGTTACAGGTGCAGGATACGCCAAAGTCACCCAAAAAGACGCTTGGATGCTCAAAATCCGCTCCCTACGCCGCAAACTCCGCGAGCTAAAAGCAAGCCGCACAATAAGCGAAACTACCTACACTAAATACTACCGCATAGCCGGTAGCGGCAGATTTGACTCCATTGCAGAATTAGAACGTCACTTAAAAGAAAACGACCTATGGAGAAAACGTTAAATGGCAAACAGCAGCAACTACCGCGTTCAGCTAAGACGCAGACGCGAAGGAAAAACAGACTACCAAGCACGTAAAGCCCTAGTCATATCTGGCCGCCCACGGCTTGTTACCCGAACCTCACTCAAAAACGCAAACGCCCAAATAATAATCGCAAAACCCATCGGCGACCACACAGTAGCCGCCGCCAACAGCCGCGAGCTGATCAAAAAATACGGCTGGAAAGCACCCGCAGGCAACCTCCCAGCAGCCTACCTAACCGGCTTACTCTGCGGCCTAAAAGCAAAAGCTGCAGGCATAGACGAAGCCATCCTAGACATAGGCTTAATCCCCCCAACAAAAGGCGCAAGAATCTTTGCAATCCTCCACGGCGTCATAGATGCAAACGTCGAAATCCCCCACGGCGACAAAAAAATCGTCGAAAACCGTGCCAAAGGCGACCACATTGCATACTACGCCAAAGACCTTCAAGCAGATGAAGAAACCGACCTATACAAAGCTAAATTCAGCAAATACAACGCCCAAGGCATCGCACCAGAAACCATCGCTGAACACTTCAGCAAAGTCCGAACCAACATCATCGCCGCATTCAAAGACGCCCAAGTCGCACCCGAACCCCCAAGCGCACCCCAACCAAAACAAAAACCCAAACCAAAAACCGAAAAACCAGTTGCCAAACCAAAAACCGAAACCAAACCCACAACCAAACCCGAAACTAACCCCCCAACCGAAGCTCCTGCTGAAGCAAAAGAAACCAAGACTCCCGAAGAAGTAAAGCCTAAAACAAAAGTAGCTAAAGAAACTGAACCTGAAGAAACCGAGGCAACAGCCAAAGCTGCCAAAGAAAAAGCAGCTCCCGCCAAAGTTACCTCAGTAAAAAAAGCCGAGACGGCCCCGGCTAAAACCAAAGCCGCCAAAGAAGAAGTAGAAGAAGAATCTCCCACTAAAGAAAAAGCACCATCCAAAAAGAAAACCCCCGAAAAAGATGAGCCAGCTGCTAAAGCTGTAGCCAAACCAAAGAAGGGTGAAAAGAAAGAATGAGCAGAAACCAACGAGATAGAAGCCGAGACAGCGATCGTCGCGCACAAAGTCTCGAACAATGGGTCCCAAGAACTCGCTTGGGCAAAATGATCCAAGAAGGCAAAATCACCTCCATCGAAGAAGTCTTCTTAACAGGCATAAAAATCAGCGAATCACAAATCGTCGACTCCCTCTTACCTGATCTCCAAGAAGAAGTCATAAACGTCAACCTCGTCCAAAAACAAACCGACGCCGGAGAAAAAAGCCGCTTCAAAGCAATCGTTGCAGTCGGCAACCGCGACGGCTACATCGGATTAGGCCAAGGTAAAGCCAGCCAAGTCCGCAACGCCATCGAAAAAGCCGCAGTCAACGCCCGCCTAAACGTCGTCCCCGTTAAACGCGGATGCGGAAGCTGGGAATGCGGATGCGGCAAACCCCACAGTGTCCCCTTCCAAGTGGAGGGCAAATGCGGTGGTGTCCGTGTCGTCATCGTCCCCGGCCCAAGAGGCCTAGGCCTTGTCTCAAGCGAAGTCGCCAAAGTCATCTTAGGTCTAGCAGGCGTCAAAGACCTCTGGATGCGCAGCTACGGCTCAACAAGAACCGTCCCCTCATACGCATGCGCAATCTTTGACGGACTAACCAAAACCTATAACCTAATTACAGCAACCGATTGGGTGAAGTAACATGGCACAACAACAAACACAAACACAAACACAACAACCAAACGAAATCAAAAGCCTCATAGTCATCAAAGTCCGCGGTACCATCAGCGCCCGCAGAGAAACACGCGAAACTCTCGAACTCCTCCGCCTAACCCACACCAACCACGCCATCCTCATCGACAGCCGCCCAGCCTACAAAGGCATGCTCCAACGTGTCAACAACTATGTCACCTGGGGCGAACCCACCAAAGAAACAGTCATAGCTCTCCTAGAAAAACGCGGCCGATTAGCAGGCGACAAAAAACTCGCCGAACACCTCGCCGTAACAGGCTACCAAACAATCGATGAACTCGCAGACGACATCCTAAGCGGTAAAGTAGCATACAAAAACCTACCCGCCATAGAAGCACGCTTCAAACTCCACCCCCCAAGCAAAGGCTACCACGGCGCAATCAAAAAATCCTTCCGCACCGGCGGCGAATCAGGCTACCGCGGCGAAGCCATCAACGATCTCGTCAAACGCATGATCTAATCTGCGTCCCCTTTACTCTTTATTTTATATTTTCTATTAACTAATTTCTGCTATTTCCCAACACTATTACTGTCTCTTTTAACATCTATACAATGCCTCTAAACCTCTAATAACCCATCTAATGACTGTAATTGGGATGGGTTTGTTGTTTTGTTATCCATTTTGTTGGTTTTTAGTATATTCCTGCCAAGCCGTTAGGCTCAAAAGTACTTTGATTAACTTGTAGTGCTGGGTTTCTGAAAAAAAATCGTGTGTCCTTAACCGAGTTGAAGGAAACTTATATCGAGCTTGATAAGGAACGTTTTTTGTCACTGCGCAAAAATCAAGTGTATAAACAGGAAATTCCGCAACTTGGTTTCTTCGCCGAAAATATGGACGAACACGCCAAAAACATTGAGGCGTTGCAGAGCAAAGTTGCGCGTTTGCAAGCTCAGCGTCAAAATCTGCGCCTTGGGACGCAAAACGCAAAAAAGAACTCGACACAGAAATCGAGTATGTTGAGGGAAATATTAGATTCGCACAGCACCCTTTAAAGAAAAACTTTGGCGCCAACCTCGACCAAGCCCCTACGCAATAAAGTACACCCAAGATAAAATCTGCTAAAAAGAAAACACAGTAGAGCGAAAAACCACTCGATATTATTTTTGCTTGACGGATTCTCACGTCTTGGCAAAATCCCTGCCATGATCAACGCATTAGCGCCATTACGAAGTAAAAAATCAATATCTGTATAATTATTCAGGGCCTCACCCAACTCAAAATGATATACGGACACAAACGCGCCGTAAGTCATCGCCGACACATACGCGTTTAAGGCGATATTGGACGCGACCGACGCAAACACCCAAGAATATTTCTCAAAACTTGTTGGCACTTATGAAAAAATCCGAAATTCCCACTCACAAAACTTTGACCTCTATATCGGCGCACCCATAGGGCACGACACACAAACCTCGCAGGACTACGAAAAACACAAAATCAAACTCAAAGAATTTACCATTCTGTAACACGAACTCATGCTCTTATATCCTCTCACACATAGCTTTTGCAGAGTACAAAAAATGCCATATTATTTAACGCAAAATAAGCGAATAAATCAGTAACATGCTCTGCCAAGCATTATGCAAGAAAACATATTTACTTTAAACTAATAATATGTCTCGTGAGTAACTTGACCTTACTTGCAGGGAGATTATCGCGTTGAGCATGAAAGATTTAGTAGATGACGTGATAAAAGTAGCAGAACAAGGCGAGGCTACCGCACAATAAAACTTAGCCTGCTGTTATTATTGTGGTTTGGGTGTTGGGCATAATTTTAAACAAGCTATAATATGGTTTACAAAAGCTGCCCAGCAAGGCAACGCCAACGCACAATCTCAATTAGATATTTGTTATTATTTGGGTTTTGGTGTGGAGAAGGATTTTAAACAAGCCATACCATGGCTCACCAAAGCTGCACAACAAGGAGACGATTACGCTCAACATGCTTTAAGTGTCTGTTATTATCATGGCGAGGGAGTGGAGATAGATTATTGGCAAGCTTACTTTTGGTTAAATAAAGCGGCAGAAAAAGGCAATATTCACTCGAAAAAAGATATAGCTGAACTTAAAGAACTATCAAAGCTGAATGTTGCCAACTTAGAGGTTCATATAATGTCTTGAAATGAATACAATATAGTATAATAAAAATCTCATAAAATGCCTTTTATCTAGCGGCATCTTTCGCCGCTGTTATTTATTCTAATTGTATGGTTGTACCTGCTTTGTTTGTTGGGTGCGTTGTTAGCTTTTTGAGGGTTGGTGGTATTTTTTTGGGTGTTTTGTGTTTTTGGGGTGTGTTGTTCTTTAGGGGTTTTCTATCTTTTTCTGTGCGATATGTTTTATAATGTCTTCGAGTGTTGCGTTAGTTAATCGGAGGGGGACACAACATGAGTGCAAAATGGAGAAGGTCTAATAAGAATCGTAAATGGCTCGATATAGATGAGTTGGCGGCACCTAGAAAATCGAAGGGTTCTGCTCACAAGTGTAAGTCTTTGCCTATGCCGCCTAATTTCCGTACGTCGGTTAGCTATGCTAAGCGTAAATGTCAGGAGCCTAAACCGCTTATTGATATCTTTCAAGATAGTAGCACTATTACTGTTGTTGCAGAGATCGTGGGTTTTAGTACTGATTCTGTAAAAGTTAGTGTTAAGGATCAGCGAATTACGCTTTCTGCTAAGTCAAAAGAGCGCCGTTACTATAAAAGTTTAAATTTACCGAAGGTAGTGATTCCTGACGAAACGCACACCAAGTTTAAGAATGGTGTGTTAGAGATTAAACTTAAAAAAGCTGAATCAACAGCGATTGGAAAAG
>JAIRQQ010000041.1 GCA_031256395.1 Nitrososphaerota archaeon | reverse complement strand
GGCAAACTGCCGCGCTTAAAGTTGTCCATAGCCCCGCTTTTGGGCTGTGGGCAGCTTTGGCAGTTTTCCATAAAATCCCAAACGGAAATTTTCGCTTGTCGCGAAGCGAAAACGACGCCTGCATGCGGCGTTTCGAAAATAACCATAAGCCGTCCTGCCTTGAGCGTTTGACGCTCACAGCCGGGACGGCTATTTTTATAAAAAGGCGGAGTGAAGCCACTTTGCTACACTCCTATGAAAATTTCAATTTGCGTCTTCTGATAAAGCCGATAATGCTTTGAATTACGCCGATTTTCTAGCGCATGGCCCTTTTGTAAAGACAGTAAATCCTGCTTTGGAAGTAATCGGTGCTGGTGGTGATGGGGATGGATTGGGTATCGGTGCAGGACATTTTGTTAATGCTAGACGGCGTAATATTGATATGACGTATCTTCTTCACAATAACGGTGTGTATGGCTTAACTAAAGGTCAGGCTTCACCTACACTCAGGCGGGGGTTGAAGACAAAGGCTCTGGTACAGTCCAATATCAATGAGCGTCTTGTGGCTATTTCTGTGACAATTACGTCAGGCTATACTTTTGCGGCGCGTTCCTATGCTTTTGATTTAATGCATCGCGCATGAAGGAGACAATCGCATACCCATTGGTGTTTCTACCAAAACTTGTTAGAGTCCACTTTTGAAGATCGATTTAAGAACCGCATACCGTTCTATTTAGAGAATCCTCCGGCAAGACAGTTACTAAAGAATGTAGATGGGACTTCAACGGTGGATTTGGATGAATTTATGGTGGATTTGAAGTTAGCTTAGAAGTACTTGGGTTTTTTAATCACTGGGTTGTTGGTTGTTGTTTTGTTGTGTTGTTTGCGTAAGCTTTAACCTGGGTGTGTATTTGTCTAAATAGGGATGGTTTGGCGATTGGGGGCTTTTTCTGGTGTCTTATATGTTGAGGTTTTTGTGTATTTTCCACGGTTTTATATCTATGGGTTAAGGAGGATTTGAGGGTTTAATGTAAAAAATTGTTATATAGGCGCTAACTGTAGTGTAGTAATCAAGATCAACAACACTACAAATAAAAGATAGGAAGAACATATAACAAAATGAGATGCCCCTACTGTAACGCAGAAAATTCAAAAACCCTCGAAACACGTGACTCCGCAGAAAACACCACCCGCAGACGCAAAGAATGCATCACCTGCGGTAAACGCTACACCACCTACGAATATCTTGAAACCGTCGAACTCATGGTCCGCAAAAAAGATGGCGAACTTCAACGATTTGATGTCAACAAAATAATCAGGGGTCTCCAAAAATCCTGCGAAAAACGCCCCGTCACCATGACACAGATAAATGAGTTAGCAGATCACGTGCGCCAAGACTTAATGCTCAAAGGCGCTCAAGAAGTCGCATCAGAAGAAATCGGCGACTTAATCATGCAATACTTAAAAAAAGTCGACCGTATCGCCTACATCCGGTTTGCTTCAGTTTACAAACAGTTTGAAGAGCCTGAAGATTTCAGGCGAGTAATTTCGGAAGTGAAGAAAAAATGAAATTCGTATTAAAACGTGATAGTAAATTAGAACCATTCGATCAAGAACGCATCACACAGGCCATCTATAAAGCTGTAAAAGCAGTAGGCGGCAAAGATAAAGAACAGGCGAAAAAAGTCAGCGATGAAGTTGTAGCTGAACTCAACCAAACCTTCGGTGACGATGGCGTCCCCACTGTTGAGGAAATACAAGACCTTGTCGAAAAACGCCTCATCGAAAATGGGCATGCCTCCACTGCCAAAGCCTACATCCTCTACCGTAAACAACACAACGACATGCGCGAACTAGCCTCACTTTTGAGTTCCTCAGACTTGGTAGACCAGTATCTTGAGGTTGAGGACTGGCGAGTCAAAGAGAACAGCAACATGAGTTACTCACTTCAGGGTCTCAACAATTACCTCTCTTCGGCAGTCATCGCCAAATACTTGATAGCCCGCATCTATCCTGAGAGCATCGCGGCATCTCACTTCTCAGGAGACATTCATATTCACGATTTAGGCGTTTTAGGTCCATACTGTGTGGGTTGGGACATAAACGACCTTTTACTCTCCGGTTTTGGTGGAGTCCATGGTAAAATCGAGAGCAAACCCGCTAAACACTTCCGTACCGCACTAGGACAGGTTGTTAACTTTTTCTACACTCTACAAGGCGAAGCAGCAGGCGCACAGGCATTTAGCAACTTTGACACCTACCTAGCACCCTTCATACGATATGACAATTTAGCTCAAAAAGATGTCGAACAAGCACTACAAGAATTTTTCTTCAACATGAACGTACCCACCCGAGTCGGCTTCCAAGCACCATTCACAAACCTCACCCTAGACTTAACAGTGCCCGACTTCATGAAAAATGAAGCCGTCATCCACAATGGTAAAATCACATCAGACACCTATGGCGACTTTACCAAAGAATTAGAGATGCTTAACTTAGCTTTCGCTGAGGGTATGAAACAGGGTGATGCAAAAGGCAGAGTCTTCACCTTCCCTATCCCCACCTACAACATTACCAAAGACTTCGACTGGGACTCCCCGACTTCACGAGCTATTTTTGAAGTCACCGCCAAATATGGCGTTCCCAACTTTAGCAACTTTGTCAACAGCGACATGAAACCCGAAGACGTCAGAAGCATGTGTTGCCGGCTCCGTATTGATAACCGAGAACTCCGCAAACGAGGCGGCGGCTTCTTTGGAGCCAACCCCTTAACGGGTAGCATCGGTGTTGTCACCCTCAACATTCCCCGCATCGGCTATCTCTCCAAAGACGAAGACGAATTCTTTGAAAAACTAGGCGTTTTGATGGAAACCGCTAAAGCCAGTCTCGAAATCAAACGCAAAGTGCTCGAAGCTTTCACCGATAATGGCCTCTATCCCTACTCTAAACGCTACCTGCGACATGTTAAAGATGGATTTGACAAGTACTGGAAGAACCACTTCTCAACAATCGGTATAGTTGGCATAAACGAGGCACTCATAAACCTACTAGGACAAAACATCGCCTCAAAAGAGGGCCAATCGTTTGCAGTTAAAATCCTCACCTACATGCGTAAACAAATAGCTGATTACCAAGAAGACACAGGCAATATCTACAACCTCGAAGCCACACCGGCAGAGGGCACAGCATACCGTTTAGCCCGTCTTGACAAGAAACGCTATCGAGACATTATATTTGCTAATCAGAAACACATAATAGCAGAACATGCCGAACCCTTCTACACCAACTCTTCACAGTTACCAGTAGATTTTGCAGGAGATCTCTTTGAAGCCCTCGAACATCAAGAAACCCTGCAGACACTCTACACAGGCGGTACAAACTTCCATATATTCATAGGAGAACGCTTGCCTACATGGAAATCTGCAGCGGAATTGGTTAAAAAAGTTAGTTGGAACACAAAACTACCCTACTTTACCCTAACCCCAACGTTTAGTATCTGCCCAAGCCACGGCTACACCACCGGCGAGCACAAAATCTGCCCCGTCTGCGGAGCAAAAAACGAAGTTTACAGCCGCGTCGTAGGATACCTCCGTCCAGTCGACCAATGGAACGATGGCAAACAAGCTGAATTTGCCATACGCAAAACCTTTGACCGATCAACAGTAGTGGCGTCAGCACCCTTAACAGTTTAGGTGATCAACACAGTGAAGTTTAGCGGATTACAGAAAACAAGTTTACTTGATTACCCCGATAAAGTAGCAGCAGTACTGTTCACACCGGGATGCAACCTGCGTTGCCCCTTTTGCCACAACTACAAAATTGCTGTTGATCCTCAGCCGCCGTTTCTCCAAGAGGGCGCAGCACTTGCGATTCTTGAAAGCCGCAAAAAATACGTCGATGCCGTTGTCATAAGCGGTGGAGAACCCTGTATGCACAGAGAACTCCCCAAGTTCCTGGCTAAACTCAAAGAGCACGGGTTTTCAGTCAAACTAGATACTAACGGATTTTTCCCCGACGTCCTTGAGGAATGCCTCGGATATGTTGATTATGTAGCGATGGATGTGAAAACCTGCCGGGAGAAGTATCGGATACTGGGTGCTTCTGAGACAGAATCCATGACACGATCATTGGAGATGCTCAAAATGGGCAAGGTGCCCTACGAGTTCCGCACAACAGCTGTACCGGAACTTTTGACAGCACAAGATGCTCATTCAATCGGTGAAATGATAAAAGGCACTAAAAGATATGCAATTCAACAGTTCGTCCCCAAAGATACCCTTGACAAATGCTATCAAACACTCAAACCCTATGCACCCGAAAAAATCGATGAATTCGCCAAGATAATCGAACCCTATACCGAAAAAATAATTCTCAGAATCTAACCTCTTTTCCACTTTCTATTTCCACTTAATGAATTCATAAGAGGCTACTTGTATCCCGTACATTCAAAGTAAGGGGCAATAGCTTTTTTAGGTCTGTCAATCCTATTTTTGCAGTGCAGACGTATGGAAGAAGCAACTATATGGGTTCCCGCCGACGGAGACACCTTTGTCACCCAAGATGGGTTTATCATGAACACGTTTGGCTATGAGCATCCCAACGACAGGGTCTTTGCATTTCTTAAATACATCCCCTCCAAATACAAGGATCTTTTTAATGTTGAGATGCTTCAACGTACATGGAAATTTGGTTCAAATCCCCTGACCAATCAGTTATTCCGTGCAGAAAAGCTCTACACTGCCAAAAATTATCAAACCTTTACAAATGCTTTTCGAGAAAATTTTGCTAATTACATTTTCTTTGATCAAACACGAGGCAAAGAACTCATAACCGCACCTTTGGATAGAATCAATCAGGTATTTGTGCCCAAAGATCGTTTAGTTTGGTTGCAGAACCACAAAAACCCCGATAGTCTCCAAGTACATGCCTTAAAACTTATCGACCTTATCCATAAAGAGTCAGGGGTACCCTACGCGGATTTAGGTATCCATGGTTCCATCGCTTTAGATATGCATGCACCAGAAAGTGATATTGACTTTGTGGTTTATGGTACAGAGAATTTCCGCCAAGTCGAGCAGACCCTACAAATCTTGGTTAATCAGGGTACCCTGACCTACATTGCAGGCAATCGTATCGAAGCAGCACGCCGATTCGTCGGTAAGCACGAGGGTAAAATCTGGATGTACAATGCTACCAAAAAACCAGATGAAATCAAAAGCAAGTACGGCGACTATACCTACACGTCATTGGCGCCTGTGCAGTTCACTGCAACCGTTTGTGATGATACGGAAACAATGTATCGCCCAGCGGTCTACAAAATCACCCAGTATAAACCCCAAGATGCCCAGTCTGAAGTTGATCTGGATAAAATTCCCATCCAGGTCATCTCCAATATTGGTTGCTACCGAAACGTCGCCCGAACTGGACAACAAATTAAAGTGGCAGGCACCCTTGAGAGAGTCCAATCTACCCATGACGACACTGTTTTCTATCAGGTTGTTGTGGGAACAGCCACCTCAGAAGAAGAGTACATATGGCCGACCTGAAGCTACGTGACCGCGATGCCATCCAAACCAAGGAAGGCATCATTTTTCGTGTGTTTGGCTACAGCCAACCCAAAGATAGCTATATCTGTGATGCTGAATATGCCAGCTCTAAAATCTTTAGTTCAACTGACCCCCGGGCGCCGCGTGAGAACAGAAACGAGCGTTTCTACAAATTCTACAACGACGAAGGCCTAAGGCTTATCTCCGAAAAGTATTCGCAGTACCTTGTTAATCATGAAATGCTGGGTCTCAAAATCGTCGGTGTCCCAGAGAACCTCATTGGAGAAGTGCGGCAACCACAAGTCCGACTACAAGAACTGCTAAAAAATGACCCTACAGATCAGCTATTGGCAGCAATGGAACAAGTACTAGATATTGCCTCAAACAAAGCAGGAGTCTCAAAAACGAGCTTTGGCGTGTTTGGTTCAATGTTACATGGTTTTCATCATCCGCGATACTCCGATATTGACTTTACAATTTATGGCAAAGCAGAAAATCAAAAAATAGTACAGACAATGTCGCAATTGTATGCTGATTCCAGCTCAAGACTCATCAATGAATTTACATCTGAAGCGGTCATGGCGGGTAAACGGTGGCTGTTTAAAAACTTCACTGTTCAAGAATTCGTTTGGCACCAGCGTCGCAAGATGATTTATGGCATATACGATGACCGCCCTAACAGCGGCAGAATCATCAAAGCTGAATTCGAACCGGTGAAAGCTTGGAATGAAATCAAAAACGAATACGACGCCGATACACGCATCACTCAGAGAGGCTGGGTTAGACTCAAAGCCCTTGTGACAACAGATGATGATGCGCCGTTTATTCCGTCCGTTTATGGCATTGAACCCCTCGAAGTTCTCAACGGGCCCAAAGAAGCCATAGAAGCAACCCGCATATTTAGTTACATGGAGGAGTTTCGCCAGCAGGTACAGCGGGATGAAACAATCATAGTGGAGGGCGCCCTTGAAGAGGTATCATCGTCAAAGGGTAACTATTTGCAGGTTACGCTGACTTATTGTCCTCGCTACTATGAACAGGTACTAAAAACCTACAGTAATTAACGCCAAAGTATCATGTAGTCTTGGGGTTTATTGCCTAAAATCAAGCGGTAATGTTCGTTACCGTTTTTTTTGTTGGTTACACGCTCGATTTTTCCTTGTGCCTCGATCCGCTCGCCTGCTTTGGCTTGCATGCAGAATCTGCCGCGGAAGGAAACCACTTCCTCAATCGGTGACAGAAAGGGGCCCTCAAGGATTTGGACACTACCAAGTTTGTAGGTACATGGAGTATAGAGGGCGTCTTGGGCATCAGTTATTATTGAGTGAATTTTACTGTAGCCACTGTTTTGATAGTAGATATCGCCGTATTGTTGGGGGGTTTCGTTTTGTTCTTTGATGAAGCGTATGAAGTAGTCGGTGCCTTGATACATGCCTTGGAATGCTTTGGGTGATTCTACTGCTGAGAAATCATCGAAGCTCATTTGGGTGTCTTTGGAGCGGAAGTCATAGAGGTTTTGGAGCTCAGTTGTTGTGTAGGCTTTAAAGCTTGAGCTGGCTGTGTTTTGAAGTTCTTGGAGTGCAAGGTAGGCGCGGTTGCTGTTTTCTGTGCCGTAAACTATGGGGTCGATGTCGGAGGTTTGTGTAGTTAGACCGCCCATTATGGATCCGGAAATACCTATATTGCTCCAGGGGATGTCGGCTTTATGTTTTAATTCCTCGGCTAGATTCAGCGCTTTTGCTTCAAGGACTGAGAGTTGTTCAGCACCTCGTAGCGCGGTTAGTTTTTCTGTGGGTTGATAGTGTTGGATTATTTGGTTGAGGGGGACTTCGCAGAGGGTTTCGCCGAAAACGGGATCAAACACAATGAGATCGGGGTGGTTTTCTGTTAGGTACTTGAAGCGATCGTCTAGACTGTACACTTTGCCGTAGAGGGTATCGGATCCTTTTCTTGTGCCTTGTACTGAGGGTATAAAGCGGGGAAATGCCACAATTTTGTCTGGCGGGTGAATTGTGCCTTTAACGTCGAAAACTACTCCGCTTTTGGTTTTGATTAAGTCGCCTTCGCGGGCTCTCATATGTATCCTTCTTGAGCTAAAGTTTTGGATAGTTTAATAAAGCTTCTTTGAAGTCCTACTCTGAGTGCAACACATGAGCGACTTGCAAAAAGCGCAACACATCTCTAAATGCCTTCAACTAGCGATGATGCTTGAAGTCAGTACCCAAAAACCCGGTAACGTCAGCTTCACCTCAAGCTTTGAAAAGACTCGGGTTGAACATTTTTTGGCGTCTGCCGTTGTTGCTGGGCCGAGTTTCCAAAAAGCGGCTTTGGAGGGTGTTGCTGTTGCTGAGGGGGACTTGGAGCTTGGAGAAGTAGGCATTGGGGGTTTAATCAAGGCTTGTTCAGTTGATGTTGCTTCTTGGCAACATGGGGGAAATACCATTCTTGGCACGGTGATGCTGTTTGTACCGTTGGCAGTTGCGTGTGGTATGACGCCAACGGAGGAAAAGTTTTGTTTTGATTTTTCGGTTCTGCGTCAAAACCTCGATTTGGTGGTTAGGGCGTCGTCTGCTTGGGATGCTGTTCAGCTCTATGAAGCCATTGATATTGCCTGTCCCAGCGGATTAGGTGGCGCACCGGACTTAGATGTTACCAAGGTAGATTCGAAGGAACGGATACTAAAAGAAAATGTGAGCTTGTTTGAGGTGTTCAAAATCGCCGCAGGCTATGACGATATCTGTTATGAATGGGTCAACAATTATTCCATAACTTTTGATTTGACCTATCCCTATCTTAGAAGACAACTTGACAACAAATCCCTCAACACCGCAGTCGTTCATACCTTCCTAAAATGCCTCGCCGAACGCCCCGACACGTTTGTTGCCCGCAAAATGGGTAAACCCAAAGCTCAAGAAATCTCCAAAGATGCAAAAGCCATCTCAGAACTAGGCGGCTTGGAAACTATAGAGGGCAGAGAGGGCCTCGCTGAATTTGACAAAAAACTCCGCAACATAGGAAACGCCTGTAACCCTGGCACCACCGCGGATTTAATATCGGCGGCCTTAGCGCTCTGCACTCTTAACGGATATCGCCCCTGACCCTGCACTCAGGGATAAAAAAGTAGAGTTTCTTATCCAATATTTTTATCGTAATCTCTGAGCGTGGCTTCTCAGCAGACAAACCGATTCGGCGGTACCGTCAAACAAAAAGAAGACCGACAATATGATGATGTGCTATATACTGATTACCTGAGTTTTAACTTGATTTTATACACTACAAATTGGGGTTGCTTTGATGGCGTTTTTCCATGTTTGATAGTTGAACTGCGAAAATTTTAAATGTGTAGTGTATAATATTTAC
>JAIRQQ010000028.1 GCA_031256395.1 Nitrososphaerota archaeon | reverse complement strand
GAGAAGTGGTGGGCCAATATGAAACGGGCCTTGACAGATTTGACACCTAAATGTAAAACCCTACAAGAAGCCGTGTATACCCATTTTGGATCATGCAATTATTAAACTATTCCACTATAGTATCTCACCCAACTCAAAAATAACCAATTTATTTAGCCACAATGAACAAAACACACGTGCCAGGCATACAATTTATTGCCGTACCAACTTCATCGAGGGCAACTCGATTTGTCTAATCCGTATCAAACAACTAACCAGATGTCGATGCAACACTTTTCTCAGCAGAATTGCATACCCACTTGTGGTTGCATAACAAGGCTCTTTCCAGTTTTTCTGCCAATAATCATGCAGCCAACCCAGAGGATAAATCATCAATCAATCCTTGTCAGGGGTGGCGTTTTTGTTTTTTTAATTGTTGCTAAAAAAGTGAATTTTAAGTGTGTGGGGACATATGGTTTAATTATTATTGCTGTTGTTTATAGGTTAAAATGGCCGGCTCTAAGTTGAAAGTTTTTTTAAAACTATTCTTTTCTAAGCGTGCCATAGTAGTTATTATCTCAGCTTTGCTTGTTTTAACGGTTCTTAATACGTATTTGATTTGGGATGGTGTGCGTCAAGGCAATCTCTCGGGCGGGGTGATTAATTATGATTTTGTGCTCTCACCAAGCGGAGAGGGCTATAAGCTCAAAAATATGCTAACTGGGCACCTATCTGGACAAATCAATAGTGCGTCTTTGGCTTTAGCTTCAGTATTTGAAGAAGGGAAATCGGTTTACCTAAACTCGGGAACCTATGTGTTAACTGAGGATCTCTATATCACCAACAAGTTGGGTGCTAAAATTGTAAGTGATGGGGCCGTCATTGAGGGTAATGGGTATAGGATTGTGTTGTATGGGGATGATTATACTTTTTCGCAGTATGGGGTTTTTTCGGGTTTAACTCTTATAAATTGTACGCTTCGGGTGGAGAATTCGTTTGCAACCACCATCACCAACACTCGCTTCATAAACTCTTCAGTGGGTCTTGAGTTTGTTAATACGAATACTTGGAGTGAGTATAGCAAGGTTGAGAGTTGTCAGTTTATCAATAATTCGGAGGGGATTGCTTTTCGTACTCCGATAAATGGTACTCAAATTGGGTATGATTTGGGGAATGCTACGGGTTCTTATGCTAGCTCTTTGATTGAGCGTTGTTATTTCAATGTTCCCGATTTTTCGGTGGGTATTAATGTTGAGTGGCTTGCCGAGTTTTCTGATAGCCAGATTCAAAATGTTCGGTTTTGGATGGGTGAAAATGACTATCGGAGTAATCAGACGGGGTTGCGGGTTGCGGGGTCGATGTGTCAAACAGTGCTTGGGGGAGTTGTTTTTGAGTCGTTTGCGTCTTATCCGATTCACATGTTTGCTATAGATTTGGGCCGTGATTGTGATCCTGCGCCGATTCTTAGTAGTGCTAGTTTTTTGGGGAACTGGACTTCTCGAGTGTATAATCCGTTTGGTGTTTGGATCTCAGGCAAAGGTATGGTCTTTAAGCAGGAAATAGGGGTGCCTATAGGAAAAAATGGGGTTTTTGGTGAGACTCAACACATAGAGCGGCAACCCTTTACTATTGATAGTTTTAAACCCAAAATTGAGGCGGCAGGCAACTTTAGCCAAGATGAAACCCTAACGGTTCGCATAAGAGTGGAATATCTGGATAATAAAATCTCAGCGCCTATCACACGTACCTTCACAAGCGCCGGCTCAACTTGGATAACTGATGCGGAGCTAACTCGTCTTTTTGGTTCACAGAACATAGTTTGGGCCATACTAATAGATGCCAAAGTCGACTCCACCGTAAGCGATGCCTCCGTTAGAGTCAGCGGCTATGGCACACCAAAATAAACCACACCAAAATAAACCACACCAAAAAAAGGTATCAGCAGACTTAGCAACAAGTAAACTGGAGGTGCAGACCACACAACACCCCAGCTGTACCAGCCAGTTTTGTGTTAACTGTTAGTTGTTGATTTGTTGTTGTTTGTGTGTGGGGTGGTGTTATTGGTATTTTATGGTTATGTCGCCTTGTGATGCGAGCAGGGTTAGTGCTAGGTTGCCTTCGCCGCCGGTTGTGATTCCTTTTAGTTGGGTTGCTGTTTGTTCTTCTGCGTCTATGGTGATGCCTGAATGGTGTATATTGCCATTTATTACCATAGCGGCTACATAGAACAAGGTGTTTTTAGCTAAACCAATTGTAACGCTGCCATGCATACTAATGGCTTCTAAACTCTTGGCGTTGCCGTTGTTTGCTATGTTAATGTTGCCGCTGGTAGTGGAGACTGAAACTTTGCCAACATTTAGTTGGGGTATGGTTATGTCGCCGTCTTCGCTGAGGAGTTTTAGATCATATTGACCAGAAACGGGCAACTTGATTAACAAATCAGCGCTATGATCGGGGTTGTTATATGTTATTTTGTCTTGGGCACGGGTTGAAATGGTTGTTTGATTGTCGTTTTTTGTTTCGGTGGTTTGACTTGTTAGGGTGGATAATTCTCCGCTGGGCGCTTTTAGGGTATAGATTACCTCGATTTGATTATCGGTTGTTGATTGAATTTCTATATTCCCCCTAAAGGTAACAGCGTCAATCACAACATTTGTGTTTAGTTCATAGACGCTTCGCTCCTCACGCTGATCCAACGCAGGAGGCGTATAGAACAAACCCAATTGGAAAACCACTAGAACAACTGTTAGAGCAATAACAATCAGCAACGCTATTTTCATTGACGTCTTCATGTCCATCCCACCCTTGTTGAGACAACAAATGCTTTAAGAATTCCGCCTAACTCAGCACACACAACCAGAGTATTCAAAAAGTTTAACGCTGTATGGATGCAGCTAATGGTGCCAACAAACTTCTTTTTGTTACAACTGTAGTGTAGTTGCCTAAATTAAAAAATCAAAAAAATAAAGTTGGTTAAAATAAAGGAGAAGAGGTGTTTGAGATTATTCGCTCTCAAAGTATTCTTCTGGTTTTGGTGGGATAGGTGGTAGTCCTTTGCGTTCGCGGATGCCTTTAACTATTGATTCTTGGAGTTGTTCTGGAACTGGTGCCCATCTACTAAATTGGGTTGCCCAGAAGGCGCGGCCCTCGGTTGAGCTTCTAAGTTCATCGGCGATACCAAAGCTTTCAGATACTGGCATTTCTGCTTTGACTGTTATCATGTCTTCTTCGGAGGGCATATCTAGGATTTTGCCGCGGCGTTTGTTAACTGTTGCCAAGACGCTACTGACGAATTCGGATGGGACGTTGCATTCAAAGTTTATGAGGGGTTCTAGGAGTTTGGGTTTGCTTAGCAGAATAACGCAGTAGATTGGTCTCCAAGTCATTGGGATTGCTTGTGCGGGGCCTCTGTGGACTGGGTCTTCGTGGAGGGTAATATCTTCCAAGTTGATTTTTAGGCCGTGGGCGGGTTCTCGTGAGAGAGGTGAGGTGTGGACTGCTTCGCGGAAGCCGGTTTTTATGTGGTCGATGATTTCGTCGACGTATTGTCGTCCGCGGATGCGGTTGACTAGAATGTTGCTTTCTTCTACTGCAACTGCGCCTTTTGCTTCATCA
This sequence comes from Nitrososphaerota archaeon, assembly GCA_031256395.1. GTDB lineage: Archaea > Thermoproteota > Bathyarchaeia > Bathyarchaeales > Bathycorpusculaceae > Bathycorpusculum. The sequence goes on along the minus strand of JAIRQQ010000028.1, from coordinate 2,560 downwards.
GGTGACCAGCCAAATGTTTTTAGGACTTTGGCTCGCTCGTCTTTGTTTTGTAAGTCGGAGATTTGTTCGGATTTGATGGCTTCTATGACCTCATCGGAGAGTTTTTCGATGGTTATCCAGAGTTTGTTGTGTTTGTTGGGGCTCTTACCCATGACTGCTGGGCCGGTGTAGTCGTGGTTGATGGTTTCTCTGTAGATGACGATGGGTTTGCTGAGTTTGACTTTGAGGCCGGCTTCTTGCATGCGGTAGGCGGTGATTTCGAGGTGGAGTTCGCCCATGCCTGAGAGGAGAAATTCGCCTGATTCTTTGTTCATGACAAAGCGGATACAGGGGTCCTCGGTTGTTAGTTTGTGCATGACTTTGTCAAAGAGGGGCAAATCTTTGACGTTTTCGGGTTCGACTGCTACGGTGACGACTGGGTCTGAGACGTAGGTTAGGCCTTCAAAGCTGTGGATGTCACAGTTGGCTTCGCCTATGGTTTCGCCGATGCGCATAACGGGTAGGCCTGAGACTGCGCCTATGTTGCCGGCGGGTACGCGATCAACAATGACTCGGTCGGTGGCCATGCTCATAAAGACTTGTTGGATGGTGCCTTTGCGTTGGGAGCCGACTAGTTGGACTTCTTTGCCTTTTATGATGGTGCCGCTGAAAATTCTGCCGATGGCAACTGTGCCGCTGTGGGGGTCCACATCGATGGTAGAGATGCACATAAGCAGGGGTGCTTTGGGATCTACTTTTGCCATGCCGACACCGACTGGTGAGGTGATATCGCCTGCCCAGATTTTTGCTTGGCGGTAGGGTTGGGCGATTAGGGGGCTTGGGAGGTGTTTGCAGAACATGTTTAGGATTGGTTCGGGCAGGGGTGCTTTTTTGCTCAGCTCAGCTACTTTTGCGTTGACCTCTTCGGGGTCGCCGGTGTAGGCGTCGATGATGTCTTGGAAGCTGAGGTGTTTTTGTTTCATGTAATCAAGACTTAAGCCCCATTTGTGAAGAGCAGAGCCAAAAGCGACTGTGTCTTCGATTTTGATTTTCCAGGATTCTTTGAATTCGGGTGGAGCGTTTTTCTCGATTAGGTTGTTGATTTTTGTGAGAACTTTGGCGAATCTTTTTTGGATGTCTTGGGGTGAGAGTTTGATTTCTTTGATTAGTCGGTCGACTTTGTTGATAAATAGAAGGGGTTTAACGCGTTCTTTTAGGGCTTGCATAAGAACGGTTTCTGTTTGGGTCATGGGGCCCTCGACTGCATCAACCACGACCAATGCGCCGTCAACTGCTCGCAGACTTCGGGTGACTGCGCTTGAGAAGTCGATGTGGCCGGGAGTGTCAATCAGGTTAACCAAGTACTCGGTATTTTCGTATGTGTGTACCAAGCTGACGTTTGATGCAAAGATTGTGACGCCGCGTTGTTTTTCAAGAACGTAGCTGTCAAGGAAGCGCTTTTGTCCAGCTGCATCGGCACTGATGATGCCTGCATGTGCTAAAAGACTGTCAGATAGGGTTGTTTTGCCATGATCGACATGGGCAATAATGCTGGTGTTACGGATGATTTTTGTGTTCTCCATTAATTTAACAATTTCGTCATTTTGTCTAAAACGCGCCATAATTATTCATTCTCCACTTTAATTTTCATAATGCCGTTAATTTGATTTGAATACATCATATTTTTGAGCATTTTATGCATATGGAAATCTCTCGGACAATAGAGAAAATACATTGAATTTGTAGCCTATTAACTTTATGGCATAAGAGTATATGATTTTGGGACATAGAACACAACATTTTTCACCATACACACCCAACCAAAAACGCCAGTTTCCACTTATTTCAACTCTACAACCCGTTACACATCCAAGATTAATCGGGCAGAAGACATACCGCCAATAGAATTGGTGAACCTAAGTAAGTTGAAGAACACAACTCGAAGAAAAATAATCGATAACAGTCAAAGATCGGTTTTACTTGTGAGCAAATAAACAGCTCAAACAAAACGGAGTTACCAAGCTGTCAGGTAGAATAGGAAATTCACGAAGAAACAATCTAGCACCTACAGCGGAGAATTTTCTGTACACCAACTTGGTAAATATCAATAACGTTTGGCTGGTTGAAATGGGGTAACGGTCTTTAACTGCCAAAGGTTACTTGTAGTGGTTGGTATGACAGAAACTTGGCGCGAACCCTACCATATCGTTATTGAAGTAGAAAACAAAGAGTGCCGCATGGTTGGCAAGCTGGCGGCGCTTGGATTTAAGCACCTAAAAGTAGTAGATGTACGTAGCGTCAAAGGCGGCTCAGTTCGCCACCTCATGGACTTAGGCGAAGACCAAACAAAAAAAATCCCCAAAGAACTAACAGCAAAAGGCCACACAGAAAACAAATCAACCGTGTGGCTAGAGAGCCCCGGCTGCGGCGTATGCAACACAATTCTTGCCCACGACGCCTTCTTAGGAACTGTGTATAAATAATGTGCAATTATTTTATTGGGGCAATTATGTAGTTCCATTCGCCATGAGGGAGTATTCTTGAGATATTTATCGCCTCAAACTCTTTATCATCAACTTTT
>JAIRQQ010000025.1 GCA_031256395.1 Nitrososphaerota archaeon | reverse complement strand
CATGTAGGGGCTTATCGGACGCGGGGGTAAAAAACGTTACACCCAAGAAATCAGGCTGTCTTGATAGATTAAAGAGGTGGAGGGTGCTTGTTGGTTGGTTGGTTGGTTTGCTTTTAGTTTAGGTTTAGTTGATTTGTAAGGGGTTATTTTGTGTTTAATTGTTTGCGCAGGGTGTTTGTTAGTTGGGTTAGTGTTTCTTTGGGTTTTTCAGGGTTGGTTTCAATGGAATCAAAGGTTAGGGTTTGTGTTTTACAGGCGTCTTGGACGGCGTCTTTGATGGTGTTGTTCCAGATTTTTTTATCATTTAGCAGTACGGTGCCTTGGTAGATGGTGTTGTTGCGTTTGATGAATTCTGCGGTTTGTTCTGCTACATAGTTGATAGTTTCTAGATCGGGGGGCATAGCGGCTTCGTGTTGGGAGAGGGGATAGATCTCATCGAGTTCTAGGGGTATAATGCCAAAGGGTACGGCATAGACGCATACATGTACTTGTGCGGCGAGTTCGGGGCCTATTATGCGCATGAGTTGGCGGATTTTTTTCATTTCGGGTGCTTTGTGGAAGGGCTTGTTTCGGGTTTGGGGAACTAAAAACAGTACTTTTGCGTTTGTTGGGGGGGTGTAGCGTTGGGTTAGGCGTTTGCGATAGTGTACGATTTCGGGGCGTGCTAGGCCGGCGGCGTTGAAGTAGAAGAAGCCGCTTGGTTTAGCTGTTGGACTGTATTTTTCGAGTAATTCTTCGTAGTTGCGGACGCGTTTGAGGGCGGAGAGCAGGGCGGGGTGGGCGTGGAGACGCATTTCGGTGTGTTCCCAGAGTCTGCCATCACGTATGGCTTGTTTTATACGTCTGAGTTCGGCTATGCAGACATGGAGGTTGTGTTCGGCTAAGAAGATTTCTTGTTCTTTGGCGGATTTTTGTTTGAGTTCTTGGGGGGTTTGGGAGCAACATTGGGGGCAGCTACATGGGAAGTAGTCCATTTGGTCAAGTCGCCAGGTTCCGTTTTCGGTCATGTAGCGGCCGTCTCGTGCGTAGAGGGCGTATGCTGCTGAGTCAAAGAGGTCACAGCCCAATGAGACGGCGAGTGCAAACATGGAGGGGTGTCCTGCGCCAAAGAGGTGGAGAGGACGTTCGTGGGGGATGCCTTTTTTGGCTGTTAGGATCATATCGGCTAGTACGTCGTAGCGATAGTTTTCCATAACTTCGGTTGGGCTACCTAGGGCGTGGATTTGGAAGGGGAGTTTGCTCATTTCTATGGCTGATTGGGCAACAAGGTCTAGGTGGCGTCCGCCTTGTATTGGGCCAACCCAGAGGGTGTCATCGCGTGTTTTTAGATCAAAAAACGCTTTGGCACGTTTTAGGGTCTCGGCTACAGTTATTTGGGCGTCTTCTTTTGTGACTTTCCAGCCTGTTGGGATGTCAAGAATTGTGGCGATGTCACTTCCGATGCCTTCTTGGTAGGCAACGATTTCTTTTTGGCTAACTTCGACTTCGCCGTAAACAAGAATTTGGTAGGCGCCGCTGTCAGTCATGATGGCGCCGTCGTAGTCAAGAAATTTGTGCAATCCGCCTTGCTCGATGGGGATTTGGTTGAAGCGTTTTTTTATGATATAGCTATTTGTGATTATGGCTTGGCATCCAAAGGTTTCTTTGAGCCGTTTACTTGGTATGGGTTGGCTACTGGGGTTTATGACGGGGAAAAGTAGAGGTGTTTCCACTGTTGCGGTTTTGGTTTTTAGTTTGCCGATTCTGCCCAGCAGATCTTTTTCTTTTATTTCAAAGCTCAAGGATAAGAAACCCACAGATGAAATGCTGTACACTTATAAAAAAATAGCTTCATTAATGCAGAGCAACTATGGGTCAGAGGAGTTGTTGAGGCTATAGAAACGCCCATCTACTAACCGTTTTGTTTACAACCACGGGTGTATATAAGATTAAAATCTCAAAGCTTGTCCAGTATACATATATTTCTGGAAATAGCGCTACCCATTGCGTTACAATGTGTCTGAGTAGGATAGCTCAGGTGACATATCAAAACATAACCAAGTGTGATGGAGCATGTATAGTACACCCAAAGACTTTATGGAGTATGTAAAAGCAAATAATCCGGGTCAACCAGAGTTTCATCAAGCTGTAGATGAGGTTATCACCTCTGTTTGGCCGATAATTGAGAATAATCCCAAGTATCAATCTGCCAATATCTTGGAACGTATAATTGAGCCGGAACGCTCAATCATATTCAAAGTCACTTGGGCCAACGATAAGGGTGAAATAAAAGTAAATCGAGGCTACCGCATTCAAATGAATAGCGCCATTGGCCCATACAAGGGGGGTCTGCGCTTTCATCCAAGCGTTAACTTGGGAGTTTTAAAATTCTTGGCATTTGAACAGGTGTTTAAGAACTCATTAACAACTCTACCACTTGGCGGCGCTAAGGGCGGTTCAGATTTTGATCCTAAAGGTAAAAGCGAGGGAGAAATCATGAGATTCTGTCACAATTTCATGTTAGAACTCTCACGCCATATTGGACCAAACACAGACGTTCCAGCGGGTGATATTGGAGTTGGTGCTCGAGAAATCGGGTACATGTTTGGCATATATAAAAAGCTACAAAATCAATTCACTGGAGTTCTAACTGGAAAAGGCCTCAACTGGGGTGGTAGTTTAATTCGCCCCGAAGCTACCGGGTATGGAGTTACATATTTTGCACAAGAAATGCTCAAAATGCGAAATGAAGACTTTAACGGTAAAACAGTCACAATCTCAGGCTCAGGCAATGTCGCTCAATATGCAGTCCAAAAAGTTAACGAACTTGGCGGAAAAGTAGTAACCCTCTCAGACAGCGATGGAACCATTCACGACAGCGAAGGTATTGACTGCTCAAAACTAGCATACATAATGGATCTAAAGAACAAACGACGAGACCGCATCAAAGAATATACAAATGAGTACAAAAACGCCGAGTATCTTGAAGGTAAACGTCCTTGGGGAATTGAATGTCAAGTGGCATTACCTTGCGCTACGCAAAATGAACTCAGCGGTGAAGATGCAAAGACACTGATAAGTAATGGCTGCTACTGTGTATCTGAGGGCGCCAACATGCCAACAGAACCTGAAGGCGTACAAGTGTTTCTTAAAAACGAAGTCTTATACGGACAAGGTAAAGCAGCAAACGCTGGAGGCGTAGCAACCTCAGGGTTAGAGATGACACAAAACAGTATGCGACTCTCATGGACCCGCCAAGAAGTTGATACCCGACTACACGAGATCATGCGATCAATTCACCAAACCTGCGTACGATATGGCAAAGAAGGACAATACATAAACTATGTCAAAGGCGCAAACATTGGCGGCTTTGTAAAAGTAGCAGACGCAATGATCGAACAAGGCGTTATCTAGGACAACCAAAAATATAATCTCTTACCTTTTTTAGTCCAATTATTTTTTTATTTGAGAGTGTTCACCTAAAGATATACATCATTTGATTTTGCCATTGTTGAAAAATTTCAGGCATAGTCAAAGCACACCACAAACGAATAGTTAAATCCACCATAACAGAACTCTTAGA
>JAIRQQ010000125.1 GCA_031256395.1 Nitrososphaerota archaeon | reverse complement strand
CTTCGATTCCTCCAATTCCCAACTAAGAAATACAACATGACCGTCATCGATGCACCAGGCCACAGAGACTTTATCAAAAACATGATTACCGGCGCAAGCCAAGCTGACGCAGCAGTTCTATTCAGCTCAGCCAAGAAAGGCGAATTCGAAGCAGGCATCGGTGCAGGCGGCCAAACACGTGAGCACGCCTTCTTAGCTTTCACCTTAGGTATACGCCAGCTGATCGTCGGCATCAACAAGATGGACGACTCAACCGTAAACTGGAGCAAAGATCGCTATGAAGAAATGAAGAACGAACTATCAAGAATGCTCAAAATAGTCGGCTTCAAGATTGATAAAATTAACTTCGTTCCAGTTTCAGGCTTGAAAGGCGACAACTTGGCAACAAGAAGCCCAAACATGCCCTGGTACACTGGCCCAATCATGATGGAAGCCTTCGACCTACTCGAAGTTCCAGCAAAGCCAACAAACAAACCACTCCGTGTTCCAATCCAAGACGTCTACACCATCACTGGCATCGGCACCGTCCCAGTCGGCAGAGTCGAAACAGGCACTCTCAAACCCGGCACAAGCATAGTCTTTATGCCCTCAAACAAAACCGCTGAAGTCAAATCCATCGAAATGCACCACACCACCATCCCCATAGCAGAACCAGGAGACAACATCGGCATGAACATCCGAGGCATCGGCAAAAACGATGTTCACCGCGGAGATGTTGCAGGCCCAGCTGACAACCCACCAACCGTTGCAAAAGAATTCATCGGCCAAATCATCATCATCTACCACCCAACCGCAATCGCAGCAGGCTACACCCCAGTACTCCACTACCACACAGGCCAAATCGCAGTCCGCTTCGTTGAACTCATCAAGAAAATCGACCCACGCACCGGCCAAGTATCTGAAGAAAACCCAAGCTTCCTAAAAACAGGCGACGCCGCATGGGTACGCATGGAACCACTCCACCCCATCGCAATCGAAACATTCAACGAGTTCCCCGAACTTGGACGCTTTGCAATCCGAGACATGGGTACAACAGTCGCCGCCGGCGCTGTCAAAGAAGTCACAAAGAAGGGTCCATAAACCCTCCCTTTTAATTTTTTGTAAACTTATTTTTAAAACAAACAACTTTTGTGCGTATAACTCTAATGAAAATACACTTTATTGTCTCATTTTCTATTTAGATTTAAATTTTCGTGCTGATTTGTCCATTGAACTTGGTTGTATGTACCGGTTTATGCATGTAAAGCCACCAAATCACGCGAACTAAACATCTGCTAGTTTTTTAAGCATCCCAATGGTACAACCCATACACCATTATCCATTTGAAAAGCATACTCCGTTGCTGTAAGTACCATTAAAAATGAGGGTTTATTCATTTTTTCAGTGTCCACCACTTTTTCAAGCTTTAACAAGGCTTCTGTAGCATCTTCAATTTCGCCTGTGCCCATTTTGATTTCAACAGCACCCCAACGCCCATCCGCAAGCTGAATGATGCCATCAATCTCTAAACCACTATAAACTTTGGCGGGGTTTTACTATAAACTTTGGCGGAGTTTATTAAAGCCAAGCTAAACACATACCAGTGTGTAATTTCAAATAATTATTTTCGTATCTTTGTACAACTTCGAATAATTATGTTGTCTGAGTTGCCTTGTCTGTGTCTTTAGGGGATGATTTCGGCGCCATTGTATTTTACGTAATCAAAATCCTGTAGCGACAGTTTTCCCTCTTTGATGAGTTGTTTTATTCGTGGTATCTCTGTCTGTACTGAGTCAATCAGTTTTTGTACGGTGTAGCAGACTTTGTTGTAGGCTTCATCAGTCCAGCGTTTGGTGATGTTGGTGTAGAGGCATCGTCCGCCGCAGACGCCAAGGATTTTGCATTGACTGCAGGGTTTTTCTTGAACAAACATCTTGGGTAATTGCAGTGGATCTGTGTCTTTTATGTGTCCCAAGTAGTAGGCTTTCATGCCCCACATTGTTGGACAGGGCAAAATCTGCCCATCCATTTGAATGGAATAATTTATCCAGCCGCTTCCACATCGCATTAAACAATTGGTCTCCCCATGCAAAAGCGAGTTTGCGATGCCTAAAATGGGGTAGAGCTTGAGGACTTTGCCTTCTTTTTGCATGTAATCCACCCAAAAATGGGTCAGTGCATCTACACCGGGAATATAGCTGGTTTTGATCCATTCTTCAAAGTTTCGGCGTTGATAGTCATTACCCCAAAATCCTGCATTGAGCTGCCAATGAATCGAGGTAAACGAAAAATCCTTGTTATGCAGGAGATATTTGACTTGTTTTTCTATATCGGTCTGCTCCATAATGGTCATACGGGCGATTAATTCGCCTGGGTAATTGTTTTGTTTTATGTGTTGGAGATTAGCGATGACTTTTTGGTATGTGCCTTCTCCACGGTAGTGATCGGTTAGCTCTTTTTCTCCATCGATAGAGACCAGCAGAGTGTGAAAACGGTTAACATACTTTGGTTCCAGCGTGTGCAGCAACAAGCCGTTGGTCTGTATCATATACTGTTTGGGTGTAACTTTATCCATGATTTCTCGTATTTTGTCTGCCTGCATAAGCGGCTCGCCTCCATAGAAGGTGAGTGTGCAGTCAGGGTCTTGGCGGCAAAACGTGTCAAGGAGTGCTATGTCATAGTTGAGGTTTCGAGGCAGGTTGTAGTCAACTTCTATATCCTCCCCAAAATCCTCATCAAAATCATCCAGACTTTCTCCAAAGCAGTATTTACATTGCAGATTACAGCTACTAGTGAGCAGCACATGAAAGAACATACTCCTTAGACTGCGTCAGATGCTTAATAGTATTTTTCCAATATTTCACGCTTTAGCCATAAACTAATCCCCGCACTGTTGCTTTATCTGCAAGTGTGTTCTTGGAGTGAGCTGTGTTGGTGATTTGTTTTTTGATGTTTGGCCGGTTGGTTGTTTTTGGCAGGGTCTTTTTTGTTTTGTTTCGGTATGTCTAAAAATTAGACATTATGTTCGTCACTTGTATAGTGGCTGGCTTAGTTGTTTGTATGTTTGTCTAACGATTAGACGTTTTGTTCGTATGCTTAGCATTAAATCAAATAAATCCAATTAAAGCATGTGTGGTGTGTACGGGTGGAAGATATGGTTTCATATATCACTTGAACACCATCCATATCTTTCATCTGGGCAGCTGGATTTGGCGTATACCCTTCCCCTTCCCCTTCCTGTATGCCAAAATTTAGCTGTCCGCCACCATCCATATCCCTTTCCTGCTTACCCAGCAAGCCTGTGCTGGCTTCTATGGTTGATCTGCTGTGTTGTTAGCTTTATTTTTGGATCGTCCGAAGGTCTGTAAAGCAAAACTCTTAATAGCTTAAGCCTTAATCAGTGGCTTTATGAGCCAGACCAAGCAAATCGAGCAGAAATGGCAAAAGCGCTGGGACGAAGCAAAGCTCTTTGAAGCCGATCCAGATCCAAATCGCCAAAAAAAACTGGTAACTTTTCCGTTTCCCTATATGAATGGACCGTTGCATGTGGGTCATGCCTTTACCGCTTCTAGGGTAGATGTCTATGCCCGCTTTAAACGCATGCAGGGGTTTAATGTGCTCTGGCCTTGGAGCTGGCACTGGACCGGCCAACCCTTACTTGGAGCCTCCCAGCGTGTCGCACGCGGAGATGAAGCCTACATAAAGGTTCTTCGCGAAGTCGATGGCGTGGCTGAGGAAGATCTTGCGAAATTTGTTGATCCTTTCTATATGGCTCAATATTACACAAACAATGGGCGCTCAGCGGTTAAACGCATTGGCTTCTCAGTGGATTGGCGACGCGAATTTACTACCGTAATGCCCACTTTTCAAAAATTCATCGAGTGGCAATACAAAAACCTCAAAGAAGAAGGTTATGTCACACAAGGAACCCATCCTGTTGTTTGGTGTCCCAAAGACCAATCCCCCACAGGTGACCATGACCGCCAAAGCGGCGAGGGCATCACACCAGATGAATATACGCTTATAAAATACCGTCTTGATGATGGCACAATTTTACCTGCCGCAACGTTTCGACCTGAGACCGTCTATGGCATAACCAACATGTGGATAAACCCCGACTCAACCTATGTCGAGGCCGATGTAGATGGCGAAACCTGGATAATTAGCCAGCAAGCCGCAGAAAAACTCAAAGAACAAGAACACAAAATCACCATCAAGCGAAGCTTTTTGGGCCGTGAGTTGATTGGCAAATACTTCACCAACCCCATAACCAACCTCAAATTCCCAATTTTACCCGGATGGTTTGTCAACCCCCAAACTGCCACAGGCGTTGTCTACAGCGTCCCCGCACACGCCCCCTACGACTACTTAGCCCTGCGTGATTTACAAAAAAAACCCGAACTACTCACCCAATTTGGCCTAGACCCCCAAATGGTCCTAGCAATAAAACCCATATCCATAATCAAACTAGATGGATTTGGCGAGTACCCAGCAGTTGAAATCGTTGAAAAGATGGGCATAACCGACCAAAACGATCCCAAAGCAGATGAAGCCACAAATGAACTCTACAAAAAAGAGTTCCACAGCGGCACCCTAAAAGACAACTGCGGCATATACGCCGGCAAAAGCATCCGCGAAGCCAAAGACCAACTCGGCGCAGATTTCAAAAAAATAGGCGCCGCTGACCGCATGTATGACCTCTCCAATCCTGTTGTTTGCCGGTGTATGACCCAATGCATTGTCAAAATCCTCTCCGATCAGTGGTTTCTCAACTACTCCAACCCAAAATGGAAAGAACTCGCCCACCAAGTCATAAACCAACTCACCCTCTATCCCGAATCAGCAAAACCCTGGTTCCACACAGTCATCGACTGGCTCCGCGAATGGGCCTGCGCAAGAACCACCGGATTTGGCACCCCCCTACCCTGGGGCAAAGGCTGGGTAATTGAAACCCTAAGCGACAGCACCCTCTATATGGCCTTCTACACCATAAACGCCCAAATAAAAGCAAACAACATCCAACCCCAAGCACTAACCCCTGAGGTATTAGACTACATATTTTTAGCCAAAGGCGACAAAACCACCGCCGCAAAAACCGCCAATATCAACCCCGAGTTGCTCGATTCGATGCGCCAAGAATTTCTCTACTGGTATCCTCTGGATTTGCGCAACAGCGCCAAAGAACTCGTCCCAAACCACCTCTCCTTTTGCATATTCCACCACGCCGCCCTATTCCCACCCCAACATTGGCCCAAAGCCATAGGAGTTAACGGCATGCTTATGGTTGAAGGCCAAGGCATGCACAAAAGCAAAGGCAACTTTATCACCCTAAAAGGCGCCGTTGACACATATGGCGCAGACGCCACCCGATGCGGCCTTCTCCTAGGCGCCGAGGGCATGGACGACCCAGATTGGCGAGCTGATAACCTTCGTGATCTTCAATCCAAATTCGACTCCTTAATGGGCTTTACCAGCCACATAATCACATCCACCAAAAAAGACGAAAACACCGCCCTTGAACGCTGGCTAACAAGCCGCATGCAACAACGCATAAAAGACGTCACAGCCGCCCTAGACGACCTAAAAACCCGCACAGCACTACAAACCGCCCTCTTTGAAACCTGGAATGACCTAAGATGGTACATACAACGCAAAGGCAACACCGAAACAAACACACTAACTGACGCAGTCAAAGACTGGCTAAAACTCCTAGCACCCTTCGCACCCTTTATCTGCGAAGAACTCTGGAGCCAAACCAACGAAAAAGACTTCATAAGCACCGCAAAATGGCCCCAATACAGCCCAGACAAAATCGACACCGCCGCCATAGAACAAGAAACCCTAATCACCGACGTCATGGATGACACCAACAACATCCTAAAAGCCATGAAAATCACCCCCACCAAAATCATCTACTACACCGCAGCACCCTGGAAATGGCAAATATATCTAAAAATCATAGAAAAAACCTTAGCCGGCGAAGCCAAAATCAACGAATTAATGCGCGAATTCGCTGCAGACCCTGCCCTCAAACCTCACATGAAAGATATTGCCCCCATGGTACCCCGCATCATAAAAGCCCTCACCAAAGTTTCCAACGAACGCAAACTCAACATGGCAAAAATCGGACTCACCGACGAAAAAACCATCCTAACCGAGGCCACAAAATTCCTAAAAGACCGCTTCAACGCAGAAACAACCATCTACAGCGAAGCCGACACCCAATGCTTTGACCCCAAACACCGCGCAGCCATGGCCATGCCCTACCAACCCGCAATCTACATCGAATAACAGTAGACCCAACAAACTGCTGAGCAACATTAAAAATCAGTATATCCCTGTGGTGTGCAGACCTTGCATACCCCTTGATCCTCAGCAAAAAATCATTTTTACATTCGTTTTCTTATTACTATCCAAACGATAAATCTGGTTTAAAAAGTTAGATTTATTGCCGTATGGACATATTACATTGCACTCGCCAAAGATACCGTTGAAAACATCGAACGAAGAAAGTTGCCAGTAAAATCTGCAACTAAGCTTAACATTAGTTGCCGATATTGTTAAATGGGTCTAGCACAGAAACGCTTTAGGTGTCATTGTGAGCGTCGAATTTGCAGAAGCCCACCTTCTATCCCAACAAATGAACAGCGAATTAACTGACAAAAAAGTTGCCGCCTGCAAATTAGCAAATTGTACAAAATTCCAAAGCATGGGCTTCATCAGTCCATATCTTTCCAATTTTGAGCGATTATGCGGCAGAACGGTTGAAGCTGTTATCTGCCGGGGCAATGTTGTTCGGGTTAAATTTTCTGATGCCCAAAACCTGCTCTTGGCACCTGAATACGGCGGCATAATTCTTTTCCACAAAAAAGACAGCCCAATCCCTGAGAAATTCCACCTAAAACTAGACTTCACCGACCAAACCGCTCTAACGGTTCTATTAACCGGTATGGGTATTATCCATGCCCTTGCAGATAACGAACTCAACCAGAGCTATCTCTACCGACGGGATTTCTCTCAAACCCCCTCACCCATCGACAAAAACTTCACCCTGGATAGTTTCTCTGAGGCCCTCTTAGGCAAAACAGTAAACCTTAAAACTGCCCTTGTAGGCAAAGACGCCATCATTGCAGGGTTAGGCAATTGTGCCTTCCAAGATGTAATTTACCGTGCGGGTATTCATCCCAAACAAAAAGCCTCCGAACTCACTAAAGCCGAACAGCAACAGCTCTATGACGCCATAGTATCTTTGACCGAACAGAGACTCAATCTAGGCGGCAAAACCCAATTTATTGATCTCTACGGCCAACACGGCAAATACGAGCCAGTTATGTACTCTGCTATGGCCGGTAAACTCTGTGGGGTATGCGGTACTGAGATTATAAAGTTGAGTTTAGGTGGAGGCCACTGTTGTATTTGTCCAAGTTGTCAAAAGTAGCTGTTTTGGTAAAGCTTAAATGCTGAGCATAAGCATTAAGTTTTTTAAAAAGGTTGACAAATAAATGCCCCAAGTCCTAATCATGTATTGGTGGTCGAATGGGAATTAAACTATCCAAATCCGATAAAGCATTCATACAAAAACTCCCCGTTGGGCGTCTAGCGACAGCGACTGAGGACTGTGAACCCGTCGTGCGGCCGGTTTGGCCCGTTTTTGACGGTGTCTATTTCTATATAGCCTCTGATCCTGATACCCCTAAACTGGAACATATCGAAGCTAACCCACAGATTTCCCTAGTTATCGATGACTACGACCGCGAAAACTGGTCTAACATCAAAGGCATCCGTATCCAAGGCGAAGCAGAACTGCTCTGGGACGGCGAAGAATACCGCTATGCCCACGAATTGCTCAAAGAAAAATATCCAGAGTACCAAACCGAAGAAGGCGGATGGAAAGAAGGCGATCTGCCCATAATTAAAATCACCCCAACCAGCTTTTACCGCTGGAACCAAGGCCACTGGAAATAAACCTCCTCCCTTTCTCCATAATACTGTTGATGTCGTCTCAACATCTGCTCAAAGGCAGCAAACAAACTATTTCTCTCTTTGTTTGTTTAAGTGCACCAACTATTTGTGTGCTGTGTTGTCTGTTTTTTGGCAAAGTTTTTTAAGGTTAGCTTCTTATCGGTTGTTATGGATAATATCAATCCCATTTTCATATTACAGCCCATACTTGTCATAATTTTTAGCAGCGCTTTGATGGTTTATTGGTATAAAAAACGTCGTTTTCACAAAAACATCTGGCTCTACACCTTGATTGCATACGCCGGTGCTATTGCCCTACAGTATGCCGTACAACTACCCACCATCAATCTAGTACTAGGCGCTGGCCCTGCGGCTTTAGGTGTTTACTATGGGGTACAAACGATAGTTTTTGAAGTGGGATTAGCCTATGCGTTGGCCTATTTTGCGGTTAAACGAGGCAAGCTTGATCAGCGTGATGGTGAAGCCTATGGCTCGGGATTAGCTTTTTGGGAAAACGTAGGCCTTATCAGTGTTCTCTCCCTTATCAACTTGATTTCCTACTACTTCCTCATATCAGGCGGAGGATCGGTTGGAGAGTCAGTCTATGGTACGCTTGTTGAATCTGCCCCTGCACTGTTTTCCTCAAATGCAGAGGCACTAAGTTTTGTTGCGCTTGGTACAGTGGAGCGAATATCCTCAGCAATGCTTCACATAGCCTGGGGTTATCTCTGCTTTATGGCTGTTGTGCACAAAAACAAAAAACTGTTTCTCATAGCACTGCCCATGGGGTTTGTGGACTTTCTGGTTCCTTTCGCGGGAGATTCTCTGGTGATCTTTGAAGTTGGACTCTTCCTTTTAGCCTCAGCTTCACTGTTTGTTGCTTGGTATACAACAAAACAATTGCGCAAAAAAACACCTCCCACCCCCGAAACCCCCACAACTCTAACCATAGATGCCCAAAAAGAAAGCAACTAAACTATTCTCCCCCATTATTTGTTTAAGCATTATTCTTTTTTTGAGAGTGTTTATATTTGAATGATGGTGTAGTGTTTTGAGTTGGTATTGTGTTTTGTCCAAAGTGCAAAAGCTCTCATTCAGTAAAAAATGGTCATCACCATGGCAAGCAACGGT
>JAIRQQ010000117.1 GCA_031256395.1 Nitrososphaerota archaeon | reverse complement strand
ACTCAAAGAATTCTGTAAAGAAAAAGAGTTGTTTCTCATAGAAGACAGCGCTCATGCTCATGGGGCAACTCTTGAGGGTCAGAAAGCGGGAACGTTTGGGGATGTGGGGTGTTTTTCGTTTTATCCCACCAAAGTTATGACATCTTGCGAGGGCGGCATGCTGCTAACAAACGACCAAAAAGTAGCTGAAGCAACCCAGTGTATACGTACATGCGGTCAAAACGCTAATCGCCAAATGGTAATGCTGGGAGATAATTGGCGTCTGAGTGAACCTGCCGCCATTATAGGCCTCCACCAGCTAGAACACTTAGAAGAGTTTTTGCTAAAGCGCAACCAAATCGCTGGCTGGTATGAAAAGGCCCTGCAAGATATCAAAGAGGTTACACTATTTGAGACTCCGGCAAATATGCGGCATAGCTACTACAAATATCCCCTAAAACTATCAGAAACAATAGATCGCCAAAAAGCGGCTACGATGCTTAAAGAGATGTTTGGAATTGAAACGGGACATATTTACTATCCGCCCTGCCATCTTCACCCCTACTACATGGAAGCCTTTGGAACCCGTATGGGTGATATGCCCTCAGCTGAGCAGGTGCTACCGCAGGTGATGTGTTTACCTATGCACTACCAGCTAACCAAACAAACCATCCAACACATAAGCAACGCTCTAAGGGACACCATCAGAACCGCCGTGACCAAGGGTTAATCGGGTTATTTATGTCTCAGAATAATCAAGGGGATAGGGGTTCTCTGCGATTTCCCATCCATAAATCAGAATTAGACCGCTTCAAATTTGGCAAACAACAATTTCACCAAACACTGGGATTTAGCCCAGGTGATTCGGTTCTTTGTTTAGATATTGCCTGTGGATCCAATCCCTTTCCCAAGGCCAATGTGCTCTGTGACTTAAACGTTAAACCTGTACCGGATCGAAATATGAGAAATTTGGTTACCAGTGGAAAACCGTTTGTTATGTGTAGCTGTACCGCATTACCCTTTAGAGATAAAATCTTTGATTTTGTAACCAGCTACTACCTAATTGAGCACATAGAAAACCCGGGAGGGTTGGTTAGAGAGTTAAAACGTGTCGCCAAACATGGATATATCCAGAGCCCAACATGGCTAAACGAGCTGCTTTATGGCGAAAAAGTGCATCTATGGGTTGTTTTTAAAAATAATGATAAACTTTATGTAAAATCTCTAAAAAAAGGAGCCCTGCCGCCATTTCGATTCGGATTCTTTTTTCACCGCCTCTACAACCGTCAACCCGCCTGGAAAATAATACATGCCATTCTCGATGAAAAATTCCACCTCTTCACCATAACATACACCTTCTAACACCCAACAACAACACTCCTCTAAACCATGTTCCGGCATAATCAGATATCTTTTGTTTTTTGTTTTTGTGTGTAGAACATTTGGGGTTTGTTCGAGATATCTTGTCCTTAGAGCTTTAAAAGTTCGTTTCCCCGAGTAACTCTTAACGCCGGTCTGGGTTTTGGAGGACTTTTTCTGTGGTAACTGAACTAAACTCGAGCATATCTGTGATTATTGCGACATTAAATGAAGAAGAAGGCATAGGGCCAACCATAGATGAGATGCAAAAAATTCTACATAACCCCTACATGGTTGTGGTTGATGGCAACAGTGTGGATCGAACTATTGAGATAGCCAAAAACAGGGGCGCCGATGTTATGCTCCAAGAGGGCATAGGCAAAGGGGCAGCCATGTTTCAGGGCATAAAAACTCTAGCTACAAAAGTGCCCTATATTGTCTTCACCGATGCCGACTATACCTACCCCGCCCAATACATTCCCCAAATGGTAGAGCTCTTAGAAGCTAATCCAAGTGTGGGTATGGTTATTGGGAATCGTTTCAAAGGCCAATACAATCTCTCAAAAACAATCACCAACCCCTTCTATGTGGGCAATAAACTCTTGGCATTTGCGCAACTGGTTATGAATGGAATAAATCTTGGTGATCCGCTTTCGGGTTTACGGGTAGTGCGAACCGAAGCATTAGATGGCTGGAAACCCAAAAGCAAGGGCTTTGATGTGGAAGCCGAGATGAACACCATTGTGGAGCGCAGAGGATATAGCATCATGGAAGTACCCATAGACTATCGAAACCGCATGGGAGAAAAAAAACTCAAACTCCGACACGGCATAGGAATAATGAAGCGAATCATGGCAGAAAGCTTTTCCCTTGAAACCTAACAAACTTAGTCAGTAATACATTAGCAGATAAATTTAGAGTTTAATGATGATGGTTTGTTGGGTTAGTCTTTTTTCATGGCTAAGCTTTTTTGTTCTTTGGGTAGTTTTTCAATGGCGTAGCGTAGAGCTGTTCGGGGCATAGTTGATTTGTTTTTTATGACGTATGTTAGGATTTCGGTGGGGTGTTTTTCTGTTTGGGCTTTTAGCAGCCAGCCATAGCCTTTTTGTACTAAGTCATCGGTGTCGGTTAGGAGCAAATCACTTATTTTAAGAGTTTCAGCTAAGAATAGGCCTTTTTTTGCTGGGACAATTAGTGTGACTGCGGCGGCTCGTTTGAGCCAGCGGTTAGGGGATTTTGCCCAAATCATAAGGGTATCCGCTTGTTTGGGAAATTTCATCATGAAATCGCCTACGGTGTGGTTGCAAAAGGTGTCGCATTTAGCCCAATTATCGATATATTTATCGATCCAGCGCTCAAAGATAGTCAAGTCTTCTTCTTGGAATTGATCCGCGATTTTTGGCAGCCATTCGGAGGCAATAAAGGCTTCTTCCATAAAGCCTGAGTGGAAGAGTTCTTCGCAAAGTGCAAAAATGTCGGGTTTGGGTAAATTTTTAATGTTTGCCCAGTTTTTGCAACTGATTTGGTGTATGACAGCAATTTTGACACCATAGGTGCTTATGGGTTCTTTGAAGTAGCGTTTTTCGCTTTCCTTAGTTTGGGGGTCGACGTTGGCCTTTAATTCTTCACGAAGCTGGGCTATGATTTGGCTCATACCAAAATACGGATGCAGACGGATAAAATTGTTGTGCACATTTGCGCATCAATAACTACATACCTAAGATAGAGCGGTAATAATGCAATCGGGGTTATTATCAAGATTTTAATGAGCCGTATAAACGCCATTTTGTTTCAGTAGAGTTTGTGAGTTTTTGGGGGTATGTTTGTGGTTTTAGAGTCTGAGCGGGTTCGGGTGGGTATTGTGGGGTTGGGTAAGATGGGTATTATGCATGCCTGTTTGCTGAGTACGTTTGCTAATGTTGAGGTGGGTGCTTTGTGTGATAAGAGCCGATTGATGCGTAAACTAGCTAAACGGGCTTTTAGTGGTGCTCAAGTCACTGATTCTTTGGAGGGGTTTTTGGGTTTGGATCTTGATGCAGTCTATGTATTAACCCCTATACCGTCGCATTATTCTATTATTAAGCAGATTTATGGGGCGGGTCTTGTGAAGAATGTGTTTGTTGAGAAAACGCTTACCTCAAACTATAGTCATTCTGCTGAGCTCTGTTCCCTCTCGGAGCGTCAGGGTGGCGTCACTATGGTGGGTTATATGAAGCGTTTTGGAGTTACGTTTAATCATGCTAAGCAGCTCTTAGACAAACAGGTGCTAGGTGAGTTGGAGAGTTTTGAGGCTTATGCTTTCTCCTCAGACTTTGCTGATGTACCCGCGGGCTCCACTTTATCTAAGGCTCGGGGTGGGGTTATTGAGGATTTGGGTTCGCATGTGGTGGATTTGGCCGAGTGGTTTTTTGGAGACTTAAAAGTTACAGAAACAAGGGTTAATTCGCAGATTTCTTTGGGTTCAGAGGATGATATAGGCTTTAGCGTCACCAACAAAAATGGACTACAAGGTCATTTTGAGGTTTCTTGGCGCAAACAGCATTATCGTATGCCAGAGTTTGGGTTATCAATTCAGGGCACAAACGGTGCCTTGGATGTTAATGATGATGAGGTTAAATTGTCGCTAAACGGTTCAGTGCCAAAACGTTGGTATCGTCATGATATGGCAGATAATGTGGGTTTTCTCTTAGGCGGACCTGAGTATTATCGTGAAAATCAGCAGTTCATACAAGCCATTGTTGGGGGTGGGGCTTCTGAGTCGAGTTTTAGAAGTACTCTCAAGGTGGATTATATTTTGGAGCAGGTAAGGCAAAGGGCAAATGAGTAAAAAGTTTAGTTTGTTTGTTGGGGATAATCCTTTTCACGGTATTAGCCATCTCTCGCAACAAAAAGCAAGAGAACGCACCCTAGAACAATCCCAAAGGAGCACTTTGCAGGCGGCTCGTATTGTTGAGCGGGCGGTTGAGAGTGGGGCTGAGGGGTTTATGTTTAGCGTCGATGAGATCACCCTCTCAATAATACGTCAACTTCAAAAAAGCTCCAACTCCTCCCAAGTGCGTCTGTATGCTATTGCGCCTTATGCTTATGAGTATGTTCGAAGAGCCACTCAAACAGGCGGTGTGTCGGGCTTAGCTGTGAATTTGGCTAAAGAGATGGTTTTTTCCTCCAACGCCAAAGTCCTTGCCACAAATATAGGGGGACTGGCACGCTTTGACCTCTTAGCGGTACTTAAAACCTATGTCGCATACGAGTTATCACGCATAAAAACCGCCTCAACCAACAACAATAACCTGAAGCTGGAGGTGTTTATGCTTCATGAAATTATTACTGATATGGCCTTGGCGCTCAATATGGAGCAACTCTTTAGGGGTTATATTGATTTTCTTGAGAGGCGTCATATTCGTCCGGGGTTTGAAACTCGTAATTTTTCGATTTTAGTTGACAAATTTAGGGGCTGGAATATTGATTTAAGCAAACTGACGCTAACGGCTTCGTTTAACAAGGTGGGGTTTCAGATGTGTCCCACAAAGCAGCAATGTGAGGAGGCTCTCAAATATGCCAGTGATGCAGAGGTTATAGCTATGAGTGTTTTGGCGGCGGGATATCTCAAACCAGCTCAAGCCGTAGACTACTTGAAACACTTGGAGGGTTTGAGCGGTGCAGTTATTGGTGTCTCAAAAGAGCAACAAGCCGCTGAAACTTTTCAAATTTTCCAAAAAAACCACTAAATGGGGGTTTAGGTTTGGGTTGGCTGCTGCTGCTGCTGCTTGTTTGGGTGGGGGTTTGGGTGTTGTTTTTTGGTGTTTCTGGACTCTACTTTTTGTATATGAAGCACTATTCACAGAAGAAATGGAACCTTACCATCGATGCGGGTTATTTGCCCTCTGTGTCTATTCTTATCCCCGTCTATAATGAACAGCAAATTATTGATTTAAAACTCGAAAACCTCACCAAAGTAGTCTATCCATCCGATAAGATGGAAATTATTGTGGTTAATGATGCCTCATCAGATAATACTCTTAAAATCGTCGACCAATACATCGCAGAGCACCAGTCGCAAGTTAGAATCAGGGTTTTTGACAGCAAAGAGCATCTGGGAAAGACTGGGTGTTTAAACCAAGTTCTAAAAACGGTTCAATCCGAGATTGTTATAATTTCTGATGCGGATTGTTTTTGGCCCAAAGACATACTCCAAAAATCTCTCAGTTATCTCTCTGATCCAAGTGTGGGTGCGATAACTGCGCGTGAGCAGCTTCTAAATTCTGGTGACACTTGGGTGACTCGGGGCGAGCAGGTCTACAATAACACTATTCAGGCAATACGTATAGGCGAGTCAAAACTGTATGCGACGCTTTTCTTTCAAGGCGGCTTTGCAGCCTACAAACGAAGTTTGCTAAGTGAATTCAACCATGCCGCCGATGACTCAGGAACCGCACTTGATGTAATTCAAGCCAACAAACGCGCCCTGCTGATTCCCGAAATTAGCTTTTTTACTATAAGCCCCACGGTTTGGCAGGACAAATTCACAGTAAAAATACGACGCGCAAGTCATCTCCAACAACTCTGGATACGATGTCTCAACCTGCTGATGCAGGGTAAGCTTTTGATGCCAAAACGCATCGCCATACCCGAAATCATTTTGCATATTTTCAACCCCTTACTGTTAATTGTGCTGGTTATACTAACTGTAGCGGTTATGGTTAGCTATCCCTTTTTGGCACTGGGTATACTCATAGCAGTGGGGTTGGTGTTTGGGGTTAAAAAAACCCAAACAACCGCAATAGAGCTAATCCAAAACAACCTTATTTTATTGATTGCGCTGACGTCTTTTTTGACAAAACACAAGTTTAGATTCTGGAAACCCGTAGAGGGAACCCGTTCCGCACTAAACAAACAGATGCTCCAAGAAAAACAACTACTCTAACCAACCCAACAACAAACAAGCGAACAAATTTGATGCGTAACATTTGAGGGAATAGTTTGGATTCGCAAATTGAGGTTACAGTAGGACTATGTGTAAAAGATGGCGCTACAATAATTAAAAAAGCGCTGGGGAGTCTTTGTAAGCAGACGTTTCCATCACAGCACATAGAGGTAATTGTGGTTGATGGCAACAGTAAAGACGGCACCCTGCAGATAATCAAAACTAATCTCAAAGCAGACTTTGGTAAGATTCAGATTTTTCAAGAAACCCATGGCTTAGGTATTGCCCGCCAAATGGTCATAGAGAAAGCCAATGGCAAATACATCGTCTGGCTTGACGCTGATATGATCCTTGCACCCAATTATTTGGAGAATCAAGTTTTGTTTATGGAACAAAACCCAAACGTGGGAATTGCCGGCGGAACATATACTCTCCATATCGGTCATGGATTAGCGGCGGATCTTGAAAATATTGCCTATGCGGTGGACTCGGTCTTTGGCCGGCCGGGCAGGGCATCTAAATATGGTTTTTTACCCGGAGCCGAGGGAGCAATCTATCGTGTAGAAGCCGTTCGTCAAGTCGGCGGTTTTGACACCAAAATAAATGGTGCCGCAGAAGATACCGATTTAGCTTATCGCGTCAGAGCAAGCGGCTGGCAGTTAGCAATGACCCAGGAGAGATTTACCGAGTCCACTCGGGCTTCTTGGCAGTCGCTTTGGAACCAATACGTTTGGTATGGACGCGGCGGCCACTATATCTTTCACAAAGACCCCCACTCAGTAAATCTTTTGCAGATGTCGCCTATGGCAGGGTTTGTAGCAGGTGTACTGCGGTCTCCCGGCGCGTATATGCTAACTCATAACAGTGCATTTTTCTTGCTACCCATGCACTATACCTACAAGCGTATAGCTTGGTTTTGCGGTTTCTGCAATGCACACCTAAACGGATATGGCCACAAACCCAACTAACACCAGCATATTTTGATATGTTCTACTTTTTGGGCAGATAACAGGTTGGCTGTATCAGTAGACTGACAGTTTTGTTTATGGTTTATTTTTGGGGTTGGTTAGGGGCGATAGTGTGTGGATCCGCTTGTGACTGTGGGTATTTGTGTTCGTAATGGTGAAGTCTTTCTCTCAAGTGCGGTGGAGAGTATTTTTCAGCAAGACTATCCTCAGGAAAAGATTCAAATCATTTTTGTTGACGATGGTAGCCAAGATAGGACTCCTGAAATAATTAGTCGATATGTGGCTGTGTTGGGCAGACGTGCAAAGGCTTTTAGGACTTCTTGGCAGGGTTTGGGACATGCGCGAAACTGTATTGTGGAGAATGCTGATGGGGAGTTCATTCTTTTTGTTGACTCTGATGAGATACTAACGTCTGGTTACGTAAGAGCGCAAGTTAGAGTTATACAAAAGAACCCTCAGGTTGGGATAACGGCTGGTGTTTTCAAGCTGGTTTTGGGTAATAGGATTTTAAATCTTGAAATTGCGCCGCATATTGTTAATCAGAAGAGTTTTGGTAGGCCTAAGAGTTTTCTTTGGAAAACAGATAAACTTGTGGGTACTGGCGGTACGACTTTTCGTACTATTGCGGTGCGGGAGGCAGGGGGGTTTGATGAGAGCATCAAAGGTGCGGGAGAGGATACGGATCTAGTTTTGCGTATAAGAAAAGCTGGATGGCTTCTTGAAGCTAATGCTGCAGAGTTTTATGAGTTGCATGGTGGTTTGTCTACGCCCAGAGATTTGTGGAGGAAATATTTTTGGTATGGGTATGGTTGTCAGAAAAGTTTTTTGCAGACTCGGGAGGGGTTTTCTTTTCCGCGGATGTCCCCTATGGCGGGGTTTGTTACTGGTGTGCTTTATTCGTTTGGTGCGTATAGGTTTTTGCGCCAAAAACAAATGTTTTTGTTGTCGTTGCATTTTGGGTTTAAGCATACTGCTTGGATGTTTGGATTTATGAAGGGTCAACTTGGAAAATAAGTTAAACAAAAGGGAAAGGATGGTTGTTTACCATCGGGAAATGTACCATGCGTTGTTTTGGGGGTGGTAGAGGATTAGCCAGTGTCTATAGAGGTATCCCCAGATGAGGCTTTGAATGGGGTTTGTTAATGCGGTAGTTACAGCTGATGCGGAGGAGGTTGTGGTTGGGGTTGGTTGTGGGGATGTTGATGCTGTTGGCTGGGGGATGACTGCTGTTTGGGTTGGCTGGGGGAGCAGGGAAGGCATGGTGGGAATGGTTAGTTGTGTTGATTGAGGGGTTGGTTGGGTAGTTGGTGTTGTGGGTGTGGGTTGTTTGGGTGTTTCGGTGGGGTTGATGGTTGGTGTTGGTGTTGGTGTGGTTGGGGTTTTGTTGTTGTGTGTGTTTATGTAGGTTTGGCCCATGGTGTTTGGTGTGTAGTGGTTTGTGAGCATCGTTTCTCCTGAGTAGATGGGGCCTAGGCCTGTGTCGCTTAGCCAGTAGTATGCGCCTGCGCCGATGTTTAGGTCGTTTTGTGCTTTTAGGAGGTTTTGCCACCAGGTGTAGTCGTTTTGTTTGTTGTTTGATTTGGTTAGGCAGGAGCCTTGTTCGTTTATGACCAGAGGCGCGTTGATGCCCATGGTTTTGATGGCGTCGCTTAGTTGGGTTTTGAGTCCGTTGTAGTCGGTTTTCCAGTAGGCTGTTAGATCAGTGGGTGCATAGTAGTAGAGATGAGTTGTGAATACTAGGTTTGTTGTTTGGGGTAGGTTGGTTGTGATTTGTTTTGCCCAGCTTAGGTCGTTGCCCCAGGTGTTTGGGTGCCAGCCCATGTGCCACTGCATCATGATTAGATTGGTTGCGTCTGTTGTTCGGATGGCGCTGTACATGGTTTTTAGGTATTGCATGTATCCTTGGGGTATGGCGTCGTTGTCGGGGCCTAGGTTGGGTTCGTTCCAGGCTTCAAAGATGACGTTGGGGTAGTTTTTGTAGTTGTGTGCCATATCGGTCCAGAACCAGTTCCAGAAGTCAAGTTCTTTGCCGTTGCCATAGCCAGCGTCGGTTAGGAAGCGCTGAGCGGGTTCGTCCCAGCCTTGCATGGGTAGGCCTTGCCAGCCGTATCCGGGGCTTGCGTAGGGGTCACCGCCAAAGCTGCTTGCGGATGGGGTGAGCATGTAGGGGACAAGATCAACATATAGGCCGTATTTGTCTGCGGTTTGAATTAGGGTGTGGAGATAGGCTTTGGTGCTAATTGGGGTTGTTTGGGCGGAGTAGCTGGTGGGGTCTTCTTGGGCGGGGGTGATGTTGTCGCGGTAGTACCAGCTGGGGTAGATAAAGACGCGGATATAGTTGATGTGCCACTGATCACGCAGTGCTTGAAAAGTTTGCTCCATGGTAGCTTGGGGTTGGGTGTTCCATTGGTTACTCCAGCTATCGGTT
This sequence comes from Nitrososphaerota archaeon, assembly GCA_031256395.1. GTDB lineage: Archaea > Thermoproteota > Bathyarchaeia > Bathyarchaeales > Bathycorpusculaceae > Bathycorpusculum. The sequence goes on along the minus strand of JAIRQQ010000117.1, from coordinate 4,376 downwards.
GTGTCTTGGTCCCAGAGAATAAGATTGGGTGCAAATCCAGCAAGACCCATACCACGCAAATAAACAGAGTTTCCATTGACATCAAGAATATAGGTTCCATTTGTATGCAGAGCCGAGGCGGCCCCTGCGGGTGTTGTTGAGTTGCTAACTTGGGCTTGGGTTAGAGTACCCGCGGCGAACAAGTTTAGCGCAATAAGTGCGATGACGAGAAATGCATAATGTTTTGTGTGTTTTTTGAGGTTGGGGTGGGAGGTCTTTGCTAAAGGGTGTATATTCATTTATTTCTCTCTCTTCTAGATTTTAGTACCTACTGGGTTTGATTCTTTTTATAGAATTTTGAAAACCGAGTTTAACGCATTTGAAAAGCACAGTTCGCACAACAAAAACAAACCAACCACCCAAACACCCAATTATTACAATAAATAGCAAAAAAACAGTAATTTTTTAGCTCCACAGGCGGGTAAGCGTTGCCAAACAAAATTGGAGTCTTCTGCCCCACCCTAAACATCTATGGCGGAGGAGAATACGTCGCAATAGCCATCGCCAACACCCTCGCAAAAAACAACCGCCACGTAATACTGTTTGCAAGCAACAAAATCAATCCCCAAGACATCCAAACCTATTTCGGCGAAACACTTCATCCCAACATAGAAACCCTCCAACAACCCACTCCCTTCACACCAAGAGGCCTAGCCGATTTTTATCAAACCATAATTCATGCCTATATTGCAAAATCCAAATGCAACACCCTAATTGATGCCTTCTCCAACTGTGTCTTTCCCTGGACAGATATCACCTACATCCACTTTCCCTACCTCAACCAACACAGCTTTAGCAAAACTTTTCCCTACCTTAGCCATCCCCGCATCCAGCAAGCCGGAACTCTCCCCCAAGTAATCCTAGAAAAAAATTTAGTGAACTACCAAAAACGGCTGGTTTTAGCTAACAGCCACTACACCGCTAAAGAAATCCAAAAATACTCAAACAAACCAGCAACAGTACTCTACCCGCCCTTTCCATCAACAATCACAAACCAAACCAGAGAAGCCGCTAAGGGTCAAGAGAATCTGGTGGTTACTGTTTCTCGTCTAGATATCAACAAGCAGTTGGAGCGGATTCCTCAAATCGCCGCCCAAACAGTGCCAAGCACTCAATTTGTTATAATTGGACGCTTATACAATCCAGCCGCACTCACCCAGCTCCAGATCCTAACCAAAAAGTTAGGTGTGGCAGGTCGGGTTCATATCTATCCCAATGCATCTGCAGAGCAAAAAATTGCGCTACTAAAAAAAGCAAAAATCTATTTGCACACTATGGTTGGAGAGCATTTTGGCATATCGATTGTAGAAGCAATGTCGTGGGGTTGTTTGCCCATTGTGCATGATTCGGGTGGTATGAGAGAATTTGTTCCTCTGCAGTACCGCTATCAAACCATAGACGAAGCCGCAACAAAAATAAACAATGAAATAACCAACTGGTCAAAGCACAAAGCAGAAGAAATTAAAACGCTCACTGAGCGCTTTTCTTTCACAAATTTTTCAACACAATTCATGGAGCTCTACACAAAACACTACGACTAACAAACAGAGCATGCCACGATTAGAGAAAAAGAACGAAGGGAGAGGGTTAGATGCATGTGTGTCATGTTTGGGAGCGGTTTTGGCCCATAGAGATAGGTGGTTTGGAGCGCTATATTTTGTGGCTCACAAGCTATCTTGCAAAAACACAGGCCATAGAATTTTCACTTATAACGGGTCGGACCAAGTTTTTGCTGGTAACAAAAAATATTAAAAAATATGAGGATACGGGGTTTCTTAGGGTTTATCGTCTTGGACCCAACTTTGTGGATGTTTTAAATGGAGTCTGTATGTATGCCTTGGGTTACACGCCGCGCTTGGTGGAGAAAATAAAGTTTGCCAGTCTCTATCAAGAAGCTTCAAAATGGAAAGGGGCGCAATCTTGTGATGTTTTTCATATTCATGGGATCTGGCATGATTTAGAATACATCAATTTGGGCATTTCTTTGAGCAGGCATTATAACAAGCCTTTGGTTGTTACGCTGCATGGTGGGTTTGTTGGTAGTCCGCTTCAAGGCGGTATGCCTCTTGAGTCAGGGGTTGTTAGGTCTATTTTGGAAGATGATGTGGCGGCGATCACGACTTATTCGCGAGAGATTTTGGGAACACTTGAGCGGATGGGACTGGGCAATAAGAGTCATCTTATCACCAACTTTGTCGATCCACCCCACTTCAAAAATACTGGTATTGTTGAGCCGCATGAGGCAACGGTTATCTATGTGGGCCGTCTTGAGCCGGTGCAGACGCCGGATTTGGTTCTAAGAGCCTTCAAAAAAGTTAGTGAACAGATGCCTAATGCCAAGCTGATTATTGTTGGATATGGCACGCTCTTTGAGAAGCTCAAATTAATGATAAAAGAGATGCAGTTGGAGGGCTCGGTTACTATGGCGGGTCGGCAGACAGATGTTCGGCCTTTTTTGTGGCGTAGTGATATTTTTGTGGCAACCAACTTTGGCTACATAGCGACCCTTGAGGCGTGGTCGGCAGGTTTGGCGGTTATTGCACCCAAGTTTGGTATTCTAAAAGAAACGCTTAGTCATGAAAAAAATGGGTTACTCTTTGAGCCAGATAGCGTAGAGGATCTAACCGCTGCTCTAATAAGACTGATAGAGAATAGGCATCTAAGAGAAACCTTGGCGTTAAATGGCGCTCAGACGGTTCAAAATTATGATATCCGTGTCGTAGCGCCCAAAATGTCGCTGATCTATCAATCAGTTATAAACCAATAGTTTTGAGGCAACCAGATGAGTTCTAATCAGCAAAATATTTCAAAGCACTTTTTGGCCATAGTTGTGGTATTTCAGATCATTCTCTACCTAGCCATGTTTCTAAATTTGTCCACCGTACGCATAGTCATAGGCGCCGCATACCTAACCCTAATCCCCGGATTAATCATAACTAAGCTCTTGAAATTGGATAATTTGGGAACTGCGGAATCTATAATCTACACGGTAGGTTTCAGTATTGCCTTTCTTATGATCGCCGGGTTGGTTATTAATCAATTTGGATATTTAGTTGGCCTAAACTCGCCGCTTGCCGCTCTGCCGCTCTCTTTATTCATAAACACACTAGTACTCATAGGGGCTGCCGCAACATATTTTCTAAGAAACCGCCCCAAAACAACAACAATGATGTCACCACTGGACAACAAGTTGAGCCGCTCCGCATTGCCCCTAGCGTTGTTGCCGGTTTTGAGTATTGTGGGTGTTTATTTTGTAAATGCGACCGGTAACAATATGGTTTTGCTGATAATGATCTTGGCCATAGCCGCAGTATTTACCTTTAGTGTCTTTAGTAAAGGAGCAAAATCTCATTCGTTTTATGCGTTTGCCATTGCCATGATTGCTCTGGCTCTTCTAATGCATGTCTCGTTGGTTTCTAACTATATTTTGCCCTATGGCGGCGACTCACCTGTTGAGCTCTATGTGTTTAGAGGAACGGAACTTAATTCGCATTGGAATCCCGTCTTTAGCCCAGCCGATGAGGCCTATGGCCGATACAACGCCATGCTAAGCATAACCATACTTCCCACCGTCTACTCCAACGTTTTGGGCATGGATCCCACTTGGGTATTCAAACTAATTTATCCGTTAATTTTTGCTCTTGTTCCGGTGGGGTTGTATCTGCTCTGGCAACCCTACATTGGCAAAAAACTAGGCTTTATAGCGGCATTTTTGTTTATGGCGCAGTTAACATTTTTCACTGAAATGCTGGCGCTAAACCGCCAAATGATAGCTGAGCTATTCTTTGTTTTGTTGCTGCTAACGCTGTTAACGCCCAAGTTATCGCAAGGTAGTAAGTTTGTTGCGTTTGCGCTCTTTAGTTTTGGATTAATCTTTTCCCACTATGCCTTAGCCGAGATTTTTCTTTTCTTCATATTGGCCGCTTGGGCAGTATCGACATTTTATATTAAGCGGCCCAGTTTTAATTTACAGCTAAGTTTTGTCGTATTCTTTTTTGTCGCCATGTTTCTTTGGTACATCTATGTCTCAGATGGAGTTGTCTTTGACAGCTTTGTCTCATTTACCGGCTACATCTCGGCACAATTTGGAGATTTCTTCAACCCCGCCTCCCGCGGACAAGCCGTTCTAACCGGATTAGGATTAGCAACCTCACCCTCAACACTAAACACAATAAGCCGTGGCTTTGCCTACCTAACAGAGATCTTTATTGTCATAGGCGGCATCACCCTTATCAGAAAAAAAACACCATTCCGCTTTGCACGCGACTATGCAGTATTTAGCATTTTAGCTCTGGTCTTTCTGGTATTTCTAACAGTGATTCCAGGATTAGCTAATG
>JAIRQQ010000089.1 GCA_031256395.1 Nitrososphaerota archaeon | reverse complement strand
TTCCACGGACTAGACCGTTTTTTACAATGTTCTCAGACAAACACTTCTTACACGATGGCATGACAATACCCTAATCAAGCAAGGCAACACAACTTATCTATCTATCGGTGAAGACTCTCCAGCCAACATTTAGACACCAAACACAATCACCAACTACCCCAGCACAAAAACCAATGACGACACCAATTACACCTCCAAAACAGCAACAGGCACCGCTCTACAATAGTGAAACATTCACGTTTACTGTGAGATCGCTCGAGTAGATTGATAACGGATGCTCTACACGTTGACTCAGGATTGTTTTAGAAAATGCGAGATTTTCACATTCAACTTGTTATGAAATTCGGCTTGTGCTTCAACATAGAGGTCCCGAACGGGACAGAAAGGCACGGCGTCTCGGCTGCAAAATTTATCCTCTTCCATGCACCGATTTATATTCATCGTCTTCTCAAAAGCAGACACGATATTTAATATCGATAGATTATCAGGATCTTTTTGTAACACAAACCCACCAGTTGAACCGCGTACTTCACGCAATATCCCAGCATTTTTCAAGGTTCGGGCGATTTTGTGCATATAGGTACAGGGTATCCCCATCTCCATACAAATCTCATTACTACTTGCTATACCATTTTTCTTTGCTAAATACAATACAACTCGTATACCGTAATCAGTCGTTACGTTTAATTGCATGCCATACCCGCCTATATAGCCTATAGTTACTGAAGATAGTTCTGTCTCACGGTGACATATAGACATTTCCATGAAAACACAAGCTAACTACTACTTGCAACCACATAGCAGCCCCTAAAGGCTCAAAAGCCTTAAAGCACTCCTCAGCCTAAAATCAGCTGATTGCTATGAAGGATCAAAGTCCAGCTTTGCTAAGCTATCTTAAGGAGCACGGAATTAGTCTTCAGAGTCTAATTGATAGTGCGCTTGAGATGTATGTGCCTCATCCAGGTATTGAAACGGTGCAAAAAGCCACCGAGTTGCTAAGAGAAGAGTTTCTCGATATTCTCCAAGATGTCAACATCTCAACCCTTATTGTCGCAGCGTTTCATGCTCAAGAAGAAGCCCAAAATGGTCGCATCCCAGGTTTAACTGTTGAGCGTTTCATGGGCAAACCCGGACTTGTCGCTGATGAGCTGATCGGCATAGCCATAGCGACCTATATTGGTGGTTCGCGGGGTATGTTTGAGTTTGTGCGCTTTGATCAAGCTAAACCAGGGATTCTAAGAGAGCTACCACCGCTGACAAATGATGCCATTGGTGCTTTGGTTGCGGGTGCATCCTCAAATGTGTATACCAAGGCGCTCAAAGATACTGGGCCAACAGTTTAGTGGTTGCGTAAATTTTAATACCGTGCTGGCTGTGTGGGTTACTGTTGGCTCGGATGGTTAAATCGCGTCTATGTATTGTAACCCACACGTTTCTACCCCATGTTGGCGGCATTGAGAAAGTGGTAAACGAGCAAAGTAAACGCTTGTTATATGAAAATTATGCGCCTATGGTGGTGACTAATCGGATTCAAACGCCGAAGCACTATCAGGTTGATGGGGTACCGGTGGATTGTTATGAGTCGCTAAATACGGGGTTTCGCTTAGGCATCCCCTACTCAATACCAACTATTCCCAGCCTGCCTACATTCACCTGCGCCGTAAAGCATGCTCAAATTGTGCATGCGCATGGTCACCCTTATTTGACCTCGCTTCTTGCGGGTAGGTTGGCCAAGTTTTATGGCAAACCCTTTGTGCTCACTCAGCACAACACCTTTATCGATTACAATAATTTTTTCAATCAAGTAGAATTAGTCAATGATTTGGCGGTGGGCAAGCAGAATTTAGGCGCCGCAGATAAAATTATAACCATAAGTAACGCCACCAAAGACTATGTCCTACGCCTAGGAGCTAACCCAAACAAGATAAGAGTCATCTACAACGGAGTAGATCTTGTTAGGTTTCGGCCTCAGCCTGAGCAAAAAACAGCATTACGCCAAAAATTAGGCTTCCCAAAAGATGCCGTGATTGTTTTGACGGTGAGGCGGTTGGTATATAAAAACGGCATAGATACTCTGCTTGACTGTGCAAGTATTGCAATTAGGGCAAATCCAAAGATTGTATTTGTAGTTGCCGGCAAAGGGCCTGATTTGGAGAATGTGCGTCAGCAAGCCAAACAACGCGGAATCGCATCCAATTTTAGATTAGCGGGGTTTGTCAGCGATGGAGATTTGGCAGGGTACTACAATGCAACGGATCTGTTTGTGCTGCCCTCCAAATCCGGCGAGGGACTACCCCTTGTGGCACTAGAGGCTATGGCATGCGGGTTGCCAGTTATAGCAACCAATGTGGGAGGTATAGGGGAAGTTCCGGTAGCAGAGTTTGGAAAATTAGTACCACCCAACCAACCCGAACAGCTAGCTGAGGCCGTTTTAGAGTTTGCCCAAACAGATTTTGGGTCTCAGAGATTTGAGTTGCGCGCAAGGGTGGAGGAGCGCTTCAGTTGGGAGACAAATGTCAAGCAATTGCTTGAAATATACGAAGAACTTATTTAATGGACGCAAAACAATATAGCCCTCTAATACAGATGGTAGCCAATGACGACTAAAGTTGAACTGGTCTCGGTTGTTATTCCAACACTCAACGAAGCCGGAAACATCTTGGAAGCCATAGAAACCATTCAAAACACTCTGAGTTATCCCAAAGAAATCATTATTGTCGATGGTAACTCTACCGATGGCACCCAAGAAATCGTCAAAAGTCTGGGTTATTGCCGCTTAATTGTAGAGCCAAGGCGCGGCTATGGTTTAGCACTTCTAACAGGGATGAAAAACGCAAAAGGCAACATCATCATCATGGTCGATGGCGATGGCACCTATGAAGTTCGCCATATCAATCGCATGATAGCCAAAATGGTTGAAACCGACGCCGATATGGTCTTAGCTACCCGTATGTATGACCCCAACAAAGCCATGGGGCTAATGAATTTCATCGGCAACAAAGTCATAACCTTTGTCTACGACTTTGTCTATCGACAATTTCTAAGCGACACCCAATCAGGATTCCGAGCCATATCCCGCGAAGCCATCAACAAAGTGGAACTCAAAGAAGGTGACATGGCCTTTGCCACAGAGATGCTTATCCAGTTTGCCAAAGTCGGCTTTAGCATGGTTGAAGTTCCCACGACATACAAAATACGCCGATATGGCAAACCCAAACTGCGAAGATTCAAATCAGGAATTGAAATATTTAGCACCATCTTTAAGGGGATACTAGATGCGGAAACTATTCGAAATCAAAAACGGTTTGGATGAAGAAAAAGGCTATGTCATAGCAGTTGTCTTGGCACTAGTTATTGTTGCCGCAATAGTTGCAGGCTACTACATCTTGGGCAATCACTCCCCCGAAGAATACAACACCATAAGCCTCCTAGACACCCAAAAACAGGCACTCAACTATCCTGATGTTATTCTAACCAGCCAAACAAGCGAGTTTAGTGTCTATGTCAATGTTGAAAATCACATGAACACACACCAAAACTATAGGGTGCATACCAAAATTGCAAAAAACCTTCCAGCCAGCATACCAAATGGTCTTGAAGTTGATCCAGTTGACACCTATAGTTTTAACCTCTCACCCAACGAAACACACCAACAACTAGTAACAATCAAAGAGGACACCCCGGGTAGCTATGCAGTAGTTTTTGAGCTGTGGCATGACACCGACTCAGGGTATGTGTTTACTCAAAACTATTGTGTTCTACACATACAAGTCAAATAACACAGAAATAAGAGAAGAGCTGTTCTCTTCGGGCTGTTTTGCGGCCTGCTTAAAGGAAGTTTTGTTGTGGTTGTTATTGGGCGGGTATTTGTTTTTTTCGTGTATGCGGAGTTGTTGATGGTTGTTGTGGGGGTGGGATGGTGAGTTCGGGTTGGGGTTCGTTTGGTTGGGGTGTGGGGGGTTTTTGTCTGTCGGCGTATTCGTTTTCTATGGCGACGCGGTGGACGTTGTTGTAGGCGCAGAAGGGTATGATTTTTTTGTCGGGTGTGATGTAGTGGACTACGCATCGGCGGACGCGGTTAACATCAAAGTTGTAGCTGTCCATAAATGCCATGCATCCCAGCAGAAAGATGCGTCGGCGTATTTTGCCTAGGGATTGGTAGGAGGGGGAGATGTGCATTTGGAGGATGCTTTTGATTAGGGTAAAGGTTCCGACTTCTTTGGTGACAAGCATCATGTTCATCGAGATCATGGCGCCCATAAATAGTGAGGTGAGGAGTTGGAAGCGGTTTTTGGTTTCGGCGGTTTCGGCGGTTTTTCGGATGGTGTTGAAGAAGCGGTCAAAGTTGACAAAGCGGTTGATGGGGTACATTTTGCCTGTGTGGGGGGATACGTAGATCCAGTTGACTATGCCGCATTGGGGGCTACAGCTAAATAGGGGCCAGGGTTTTTGCATGAATTTGCGCATGATCTTAATGGGCGAGGTCATGACTGACATGGGATATAGGTCGGTTGTTTGGATTTCGCCGTTGGTTTGTTTTTCTACGTCCTCAGCAAAGCTCCATTCGCGAAAGTTCTCGCGGAAGGGATTCTCGGTTGCTCGACCGGTAAATGCTATGGGTTGGAAAATTAGGCCGCGGATGATATCAGTATGTTTGGCGGCGAAGCGGATCATGTCGCCGACTTCTTTGTCATTTAGACTCTTCATAAGAGTATTAACTAAAATTATTTCCATGTCGTATTTGCGGCAGACATCAATGGCCTTTAATTTAAGATCGACCAAGGGGAGGCCGCGGATTTTTTTGTTAAATTCCTCATGGAAGCTATCAAAGGAGAGATAGACTATGTTGAGCCCGCTGTCTTTTAGGCGCTGGGCTAAGCCGGAATCGGTGACTAGGTGGGTGCCGTTGGTTGCTAGAATGGTCATGAATTTTAGTCGGTGGGCGGCTGCTATTATTTCGGGCATGTCTTCGCGTTCGAGGGGTTCGCCGCCGCTAAAGAGTATGGCGGGGGGTTTGGGGTTTGCTTTGGCGGCAAACTCAAGCATGTCAATTAGTGCTTCTTTTGTGGGTTCATAGTCGGTTGTTTCTTGGCCTGGAAAGGTTGAGAAGCAAACGGCGCATCGAAAGTTGCATCGTTTGGTTACGTCGATGACGCCTATGACGGTTCCTGAGGCGTGGTTTTGGCAGGTTTCACATACGTAGGGGCATCCTTGGGGGTCTTTGGGTGCGTTTCGATCGCCTAGGTATTGGAAGTGATCGTATTTGCTCATGTGATTAAAGATGGGGGGACTTTGCCAATGTGTGGCTTGAAAGTTGCCGTGGTTGGGGCATTGTTTGGTGAGTTGGATTTTGCCGTTTTGGTTGCTGAGTTTGGCATCGATTTTTTTTTGGCACTCGGGGCAGATGCTTTTGGTTTGACTCATATTAACCATCCAACAATAGCTTCAACAATAAGAGCAAGAGGCAACAACATCATAGACATAGTGACGATGCGTTCGTATTTGCGCACATTTTGTATGGTGGAGCCGGATGTGAAGAGGCGGATTGAGGAGTAGATGAGCAACACACTCCAGGTCAGGATAAGGGGCAGATAATAAATTGTAAAGTGGTCTGCAAACAGAGGCAATGCAGGCAGAGGTGCAAGTAAACCTGTTAGCAGAAAGAATATGGCTCCGACTTTGGCAGCGTTATAGTTGCCAACCTTTTGGGGCAATGTGGGGTAGCCGACTTTGGTGTCACCCTCCACACTTAGCACATCACGCAACACATTACCCCCTATAGTCCCAAACGCAATGGGGTAGAGCGCTAAAGAAATCATGGTTACAGTACCAGAGATTGCTGCTTGGCCATACATAAACGCGGTTCCAGTTAGAATGCCCACCACAATGTTTGCAAAAAACCCAGATTTCTTCTTCACCAAATACGAATATAGTATTAAAACCAATGAATCAACAACCAATATCACAAAGCTAAGAGGCGGCAACCAATAAGTAAGACTTAGACCTAAAACAAAGAGGATGCCCGATATGGCTACTACTTGTTTTAGTGTTAGGTTGCCTGCGGGTATGGGACGCTTGGGTTTAATGACGGCGTCGCTTTCGCGGTCAAAGTAGTCGTTTATAGCAAACCCCGCAGAGGTGATACAGGCCATAGAGAAGAAAATCAAAAGCGCCGTTTGAATACTCATACTTAGGGGATCTTTTAGAATCGCAAACGCAGTTAGAAGTGAAAGACCACCGGTCATTAACCAGTAGGGAAGGCGCAGTAGTGCAACTAGGCCTTTGAGGGGTGAGTTGCTCATAGGCTGATTTTCCTATCAGCGATAACTTCACGAATACTGTCCTCCAAACTAACCTTGGGAGTCCAGCTAAGCTCTTTTTTGGCTTTGCTTATATCAAACCAAATCTTGGTCACATCACCCTGCCAAGACTGATTAGTAGTTGTGACAACAGTTCGATTCTTAAGCCCAAGAATACCTATCATAAGATCAGCCAACTCAAGAATGCTGGTGGTTTTGCCGAAGCCCAAGTTGTAGGTTTCAGAGTTGAATTGGTCGTTGGCACCAACTGTTACTAGAGCCTCCACCAGATCAGAGACGTGGATAAAGTCGCGGGCTTGTTTGCCGGTGCCGATTATTTCGAGTTTGTCGGGATTTTTGGCTAGTTTGTCCAAGAAATCATGGATAACCCCATGACAACGCAGACCATACACATTAGCAAACCTGACGATAACAATATCTAAGTCGTATTGTTCGCGGTACATGTGACAGTATTGTTCACCCACAACCTTAGATAAGCCATAGCAGGAGAAGGGATGAAAGCCATAGCTCTCAGGTGTTGGAAACACCGCTGGGTTACCATATACGGCTGCGCTTGAGGCAAACACTACTTTGGCGTCGTCTTTTCTTGCTTTTTCAAGCACACAAAGTGTACCCTTTGCGTTGGTTTCAAAGTCAATCAATGGGTTCTCCATGGAGTAGGGTACTACGACCTGCGCCGCTAAATGATAAATTAAATCCTGCCGCGGCAACCCATAGAGAGACTTGAGATCTAATATGTCGCCCTGCACAAATTGGGCAGAGGAAACATCGTTAACATTCGCTATTTTCCCGCTAGAGAGATTATCGTATATAGTTAGATTATTAGTTATGGTTGAGAGTTTTTTGCACAGGTGATAGCCTATAAAACCTGCTCCACCAGTAGCTAGGACCTTTTTCGATTCCACATTAACCCCTAAACCCAACAATAAAGCCTATATTCTATTTAAATAAGTTGTAAGTTATGTCACCTCTGAGGGTTGGAAAAGTTTTCAAAGACCTACTGTCTTTTCTCACAATCATCCCATTGGGAAGAAAAGAAGACTTTATCTTCACCACAGCAACCAACATGTGGCTATTTCCAGTAGTCGGAGGCTTTATCGGACTTCTAGGCAGCCTATACTACCTACTCGCAAACAACATCACAGTCCTATTACTAAACATAGCCAACACCTATGTAGCCCTACCCACAACGTTTTTGGGCACAATCACACCAGCCGCTATGACCATCGCATTTCTCCTAGTCCTAACAGGGCTACAACACTTTGACGGCCTAATCGATTTAGGTAATGCAGTGGGTTTGCGCAATCTTCACGACCGCAAAATGAAAGCCCACGCTTGGACCGTAAGCTACACAGGCGCCGTATTAGCTTTCACTGTCGAGTGCGCCGCAGTTGTGGGCTTGTTTTTGATTAACCCGCTGTTTGCATTCTCGGCAATTATTTTGGCGGAGGTTTCAGCCAAACTTGCCATGGTAACAATTGTTTGGATAGGCAAACCCTCACACAAAGGCCTAGGCTCAATTTTTCTATCCAAAGCCAAAAAACCCCAAAACATAATAGCATACCTACTCTCAACCCTAATCATCTACCCAATATTCTACCTCACCGGATACGCTACACTAGGCTTAGCGGCAGTGGGCTTAATGTTTATCAGTATTCCCATAGCATTTGTCATGAGCAAAGTATCAAATCAAGTGTTTGGCGGCGTCAGCGGAGACATGATTGGAGCAACCAACGAAACAACCAGAGCCACAACACTAATCCTATTTGCACTACTACTAATGGTGATAACAATTTGAAAATTCCAGCACTAATCATGGCAGGCGGCAAAGGAAGCCGCATGGGACGCCCCACCGAAAAACCAATGACCCCATTTCTAGACAAACCCCTAATCGACTGGGTAATCAACGCCGTCTTAACATCCCAAAAAATATCCGAATTCTACGTAATCACAAGTGCTAACACACCCAAAACCGAGCAACACTGCCAAAACAAGAACTGGAAAATTGTACACACCGACGCCCAAGGCTACCACGAGGATCTAAAACAAGCAATAAAAAAACTAGACTGGAAAGGCCCAGTACTAACAATGCCCTCAGACGTCCCAGCCATAACAGCAAAAATACTAGACAAAATTATCGTGGACTTCGAAGGATGTGGCAAAGACTTTTTAGCAGTATTTGTACCCATCGAAAACCGACAAAAACTAGGACTATCCATATCCTCCACCGACGAATACCAAGGCAACTGGTACACCGTATCAGGCATCAACATAATAAATGGCACCAAAATCTTAGACGAAGGTAAAACCGAAACTGCCGCTATAATCACTCAAGAAACAGAAGTAACTCTAAACATCAATACCACCAAAGACTTAGAAATTGCAAAACAACTAATAAATAAAGCGAAGAACGATGTAAGATAAAATGTGTGAACCATATCCCAGCAGAGTTTTTACCGCAGCAACGGGACTGGGAGCGTTTTAGGGGAAAGCCAATCTTTAGATGTTGGTAATCACGTCATCTTTTTTATAGCTTCCTTGACAAATATAGCCGCCAGCGACATTGATGATTAATCAAAAAACCAAGGAATTAGTTGTGGATCAAGTTAAGTCAACACTTTGTTATTTACATAGAAGTCATTCATTTTTTAACAAATGTTACCTGATTATCGGAAATATTCAACATAATTTCTCGATTGTTATCGCTAACAGTTCCTTTTGCAAAAAGTATATCTAAACCTGCCGAAGACTTGACTCTAATTTCCAATCTACTGTCGGTTAGCGTATAAGTTCCATCCATTGTTTTATCAGAGTCTCCAGTGTATATAACAACCTTATTTTCGCTTTTGAAATCAAACCCCACATTACTATCCGTCACAAGCTCATACCGTCCCGACAAACCACCACCACCTAAAGCAACGACCACCACCACAATTATTATCGACACAAAAACAATACCCATAATTGCAAACAACTGCATCCTAGATCTCTTTTTTGTAACTTGATCCACACAATTCTGCCCCATATTAACTACCTTTCCGATTTTGTTATTGAATAAAATGCTCAAATTATTAAACATTTATCTTTAACAACCCAATTTTTTCATTTTACTGTCAAAAATATGTCGCTCCAACAAAAGACAGGCATACCTCTACTTTTTAATCAGAAAACAACTAAAAACAACCAGGGATTGTTATTTGAGAGTGGTGACTTAAATATATCTTGTTGGTGTTTGTTACCTATAGTGAAGGAATTGGGTTCAAATGTCGGGGTAAGTTGTAAGAAGTGTGGTTCAGAAAAAACAGTTAAGAGTGG
>JAIRQQ010000054.1 GCA_031256395.1 Nitrososphaerota archaeon | reverse complement strand
TGGTTTCAAGAAGCTTGCGTATGATTGACTTAACTATATTTCTTTTTGCTAGATTTCACGTCAACGGTTCGCGAGAGGAAATTTGGAACCTTGTTCATAATCCTTTTTGAAATACTCTCAAATAATTAAGACTGAACCTATCGTATACGTGTTGAGGAAACGCATGGTTAAGACCACCGTAAAAATGGATAAAAATGGGTGCATCCTGATTCCCAGAAAACTTCGAGACGCCGCTCAAATAACAGCAGGCAACTGGGTCAATATAAAAACTGATGGAAAAACCCTGATAATAGAAGCCTCCCAATCTGTAGCTGATAAGTACTATGGCATAGTCCATGTAGAAAAATGTCCCAAAGATCTCCGCGAATATGCTAATACAGAGATGTTAAAACGCTGGAAACAACGCACTACACCATAACTCCATAGTTATTGGCTAAATAAACATCTGTGCAGTCCAAATTTATCGTCGGCAAACTTCTTCCATGGTGTTTAGCATTGAAGGCATCGCAAAAACAATATCCATAGCACTAATAATCTCCACCAATTCGCTGTTGCTAATAACAACTAAATGTTTGATGTGTTTTTTGCGCATCAGATCTGCCGCTTCTTCCAAGCTGGCTTCTTGATCAATTGTAATAACCGGCGCAGAAGCCACCATCCCCGCTTTTATTTCACGCGCCGGCAAACCCTGCTCAAACCCTCTAACCAAAGCATCCCTAGATGTTATAATACCCACAGGACGTTTTCCCTGCACAACAACAATAGAATTAATATCAAAACTACTCAAAGTCGCGATGACTTCTTGAAGAGTTGTATCCTCACGAATAACCTTGACCTGAGTTGTCATAATTTCTCGAACTAAGATATTATCCGACACAAAAACACCACACTAAAGAAAAGAATTGATATTAATCAATATTTTTAGGAGCAAAACCTTGCCTGAAACTAAACCAAAAACCAGAAAATCTTGACACCCTGATAAAATTGGTGTTAATGTATAGGTAGAGGTGATTAAATTGGGAACTTATGGATATGTTAGGGTTTCAAGCAAAGAGCAAAACGAGGATAGACAGACTCATTCAATGAGTGAGTTGCATATACCGCCAGCAAACGTATTTATCGACAAGCAGTCGGGCAAAGATTTTGAGCGCCCTGCTTACAAAAATCTCATTAATACTCTAAAAAACGGGGATTTGCTTTATATCAAAAGTATTGATCGCTTGGGGCGCAATTATGAGGACATTCAAAATCAATGGCGCATACTGATAAAGGAAAAAGGTGTTGACATTGCTGTTATTGACATGCCGTTGTTGGACACTCGCTTAAATAAAAACCTCATGGGAACATTTATTGCCGATTTAGTTTTACAGATTCTGTCTTTTGTGGCGCAAAACGAACGTGACAACATACACCAAAGGCAGACCGAAGGAATTGCCGCCGCGAAAGCAAGGGGCATCCGTTTCGGGAGACTAATCAAGGTAGCGCCGGACAACTTTGGCGAATTAGTAAAGCAGTGGAGTAAAAAGCAATTAGGCAAGGCTGAAATTCTTAAAATGTGCAATATGAGTCAAACCACTTTTTACCGCCGGCGGGCTGAACACGGTTTAATTCACGAATAAAATGGTTAATGGGAGTTCATAATGTGTAGGTTTTGGAAAACGTCCTGACAGCGTGTTTATGCGGGTTTTTTAGGTGTGGGTAGCCTTATTTTTGTGAATTTTGTCAAAATTTATTGACTTTGCCATCATTGGGTTATATTGTTAATGAAAAAATTAGAATTCAAAACCTATACAATATGAAAATATATTAATTAGAATTAAATAAAGGTTAAAATGTGGGCTGATAAAAAGGTGTATGCTTATAATTAAAATAAATTTGCTCAGGGATTCTGTGCTGACTGTAAGCTTTGACGAAGGCAATCTAAAGGGGATGACCATTGAATTTATTGGTGAAGATTTATTTTACGAAACAGTCGGCGATATATTGGCTCTCTATTCAGACAGCGGAAAAATAATTACCCCCATCGAAAGAAAGTTAACCGCCAAAGAATACAAATACACCAAAACAGCAATCCTATCATATGCCAAAACATGCGCCAAATTAGAAAAGCAGCCAAAAAAAATAACCTTTATCGAAATATGAACCAACGATTACATGCTTTTTTAATATGGCAATTTGCCAACATAGTTTTGTCCCAAGATGTGTGGCACAATGTTATTTAGTTTCTTTTTGGTTGCATATGGTGTTATTGTTGTATCGGTGACCAGTTGAGTGTCCTTTGAAATTCAAGAGTTACCCGATGTTATTCGGGTTATTGTTCTTTTAAATCTCACTAAAGGTGCTAAACTTAGGCGCTCTACTCTTAAGCGTCGCATCGATCGGGTTTGTGTAGGCTATACTTGCATTGATACTGCAGAGCTTGATAAGGCCCTCACAGAGATGGCCGCTGAGAATCTTATTGAGGAAAGCGGCGAATACGTTCAGCTGACAACCAAGGGCCGACGACTGGGTAGGGAGTGGGAGAGTCTTTTGCTCAAAAAAGAGCCCATCATGGAAGTTGTCGCTGGGTTAGTTGATGGCTCTATTACAAGCCTTGTTGTCATCCTCTCAGCCTTCATAGGTACGCTTACCTCAAATGCCATATTTAGCAACCCCGATCTTGTTATTTTCTCTGCATTTCTAACTCTGAGTGCAGTTGCCATCACAAACTTTTCTAGCTTTCTCTTAGGCGGCATCACCGAGGACCTAAACGATATCATGACCCTGCAGAACCTAATGAACTACAGTCTAAGCGATATTCCTGATAAAAAGGAACGCACCAAATCGCTTTTGCTGGTTCAGAAGCTCTTTCTTTTGCTGGGCCGCCAGATTCACCGCTCAAATCTCTACGCTGCCATCATCTGCGGAGTCACAACCTTCATAGCCGGCATAATCCCCATAGCCACCTACCTGTTGCTGTCTCCCTTCTACAATGTTGTAGCCTCTTTGAGTATAGTCAGTGTCATAGCGGGAGTCTTTTTGGTTCGCTATCGCTCCAAGAAAACCCGAGTCAGCTGGAAAATAACCCTCGCCGAAACCCTAACCATTGTCATAATAGCAACAGTAGTCTCCCTAATACTAGGCGCAGCCTAACTATCGCGGCACAGCTGGAGGTGATCTTCCATTATGCATCGATCCATAATCACCCTCAAACCTGCCTGCTGTGCAATATTTGTCGCATCTAGATTAATGATGCCTTTTTGCATCCAAACCACACACGGCCTGCCCAGCTGAACCCTAAGTTCAATAGCCTGCGCAACAATCGGCGGAACATCTTCACTTTTTCGAAAAACATCTACAATACCTATGGTCTTCTGAATATCAACTGGAATGTCTAGGAGACTTTTGTAACTTTTCTCACCTAAAACTTTGTCAACAAAGGGATTAACCGGAATTATCTGATAACCATGCTTTTTAAGATACGCCGCAACACGATGACTAGGCCTGCCCAAGGTATCGGATAAACCAACAACTGCGATGACCCGATATTGATCCAGAATTTCTCTAATCTTTTCAATATTCATTTTATCACCTTTATGATACTGGGGATGGGGTTTGGTTGAGTTTTAACTCAAAGAGGTATTTTTTGCCATTACGCACCACAAGCATCTGTAGGGTTTTGCCGATGGGGTGTTTGTGGACTTCTGCAACCAATTCTTCAATTGTTTTGATTTCAATGCTGTCAACTTGAAGAATGATATCTCCTTGTACTATGCATGCTTGTTGTGCGGGGCTACCCTGAATTATTTTGGTTATCAAAACTCCCCATCTACCGCTAAGCCATAGTAGCGTGCTATTTGTATGGTTAGGGTTAATCCAACGATGCCCAGCCAGGGTTGTTGTTTAGTCTTTTTTGTGACTGTTTGCTCGGTGCAGTTCTTGGCAGAATTAATAGGAATTGCAAATCCGCTGCCTTGGGCATATGGAATGATGGCGGTGTTTATGGCAATTACTCTACCTGAAAGATCAATAAGTGGTCCGCCGCTGTTGCCCAGATTAATGGCGGCGTCGGTTTACACGAGGTTTTCAATCAGTCCCTGCTCTGATTCTATGGTTCGATTTATAGCACTTACGATCCCTCTGGTTACACTGGGTCCGCCCACTAAACCAAACGGATTACCAATAGCATAAACCTGCTGTCCCACTCTGAGCTTATCTGAATCCCCCGGCTCAGCCGCTTCAAGTTCTTCGCCGTCTTGGACTTCGATAACTGCTATATAATGAATCACACATGAACCAACAATGACCCCCTCAAGCACCTGATTATTCCACAAAGTCACATCAATTTTCTGTGCACCACCAACAACATGATTATTGGTCAAAATCAAACCCTTTTTATCAATAATCGTGCCCGAACCCATACCACTCACCGGCACCGCCTGATAGAAAACATTGTGCACCAAATTGACAGTGGATATGTTCACCACACTCTTACTTGCCTGCTCAATGATATCTAACACAGCACTCTCATCGTAGACCACAATAAATCCCTAAAAAAAGGAAACCAGACCTTGTAATAAATCTTCAACAAACCCTATCAAACCAGACTAAAACCAACTATTCCCACAAATTAAAAACAGATTAAGCCAAGTTGAGCCCTTGGACTTGTTTTATGGGTTAATTATCTATTATTTGTTTTATTTTTTCGACGAGTTGGTTGTTGTCTTTGGTTGAGCGTATGGTGATGCGGATGTGTTTGTTATCCATTCCCATAAAGGTGCTGCAGTCTCGAATTAGAATGCGCTCTTTTGCTAGTTGTTCTTTGAGACTGGTAGAGGTGAAGTCTGGATTGGTTAGTTTTATGAGTAAAAAGTTGGTTGTGGAGGGATAGACGTGTAGACCATTGATTTGGTTTAAATCTTTTATTAGTTGTTCTTTGTTTTTGTTGATGGTCTCTTTGGTTGCGGCAATAAATTCTTTATCATCAAGTGCTGCTTGGGTAACTTGACATGCTAAGCCATTTATGCTCCAGGGCTGGCGTATGGTTTCAAGCTTTTCAATAAGACTGCTTGCGGCAAGCGCATAGCCTAAGCGTATTCCAGCCATACCGTAGAATTTGGTAACTGAGCGAATAACAAACAAATTCTCATATTCTTGCACCATACCTGCCACAGTGTGTTCTTGGTCGTCTTGGGCAAATTCGATATAGTTCTCATCAATGCTAAAGATAATGTCCTTTTTTTGACAAAACTCTACTAACTCCATGATTTCTGGTTTTTTGTAGAGTCTGCCTGAGGGACTATGAGGATTGCAAAGACACATGATTTTTGTGTCTGGACTAATGGCTTCTTTGATTTTTTTGGTTTCCAGCGAAAAATCCTCTGGTAGCTGCACAAAAGTGATTTTGCCACCTGATCGCAGGGTTGCTTTTTCGTATTCTGAAAAGGAGGGCACCGGAATCACGGCATCAAAGTTTTGCGGCAAGAGCTCGGTTATCATATAGATAAGCTCAATTGAACCATTACCTATCAGCACATTTTCTGCTTTGATACCTTGACCCACATAGCTGGCCAGAGTGTTTTTGAATTCAACTGGGTTTGGATCGGGATAGAATTTGATTAGTCGCGCGTGTTCTTTGACTGCTTCCACTGCTTTGGGCGGGGGTCCCATAAAATTGATAGGACCGCTAAATTCCAGCACCTCTTCAACTGGGATGTTATGTTTGCGGCTAAATCCCCAGATGTCTCCGCCATGGCTCACAAAGCGTTTTTCTCTAGTTGCTGGCACTTTTTTGTTCCTCCATGAGCCGGTTTAGCTCCTTCTCAACTGCTAGGTGCGCTTTGTAGTGCGCGTTGTATAGGTTTACAGTTTTATACAGCCAGTACACGGCCCCAACCCCCAAGGTAACTATGGTTAGCAAGACATATGTGGTTAACGGTACGGTTTGAGGCATAAACACCCGCTCAGGCAAAGCCTTGGCAAGATAGGCATCCTGCTGTTTTTCATGGCTGATCAGGTCTTTGTTTAGTTGATAGATGATGATAAAGGCGGGGATGATAAGGATAATACTTGCCGCCCACAACTTGGCATTACGTTGCTTCACCGGCTCTATGGGTGGAGGCGATTGCTTGTTTTTGCTTCCAAGATAGGTTGCTATGCGCTGTTCAAATTGTGCTTCGTTTTGGAAATGACGATTTCGGCCCTCTACTAAGCGGTAAAACATGGGAAAAAACGCGGCGCCAAAGGTTACCACAGCGCCTAAAAACCACATAGAAAACCACACTTTCTGATCTGCTACATAACTCTTGGAATTAGATGTGGTAGTGGTGGTCTGCATTTGGCTTCAACTATGGTTCTGCTTGCAAGGTTGGGGGAGCCAAACTTTATAAGGCCTCCTATTTGTGTAAACGTAATGGGCCAATGTCAAATGTTGCTCTCTATTATAATTCCCGTCTACAACGAGGAGTTAACGATAGGCAACATAATCGACCGCACCAAAGAAGCCGCCTCAAAACTCGGCTTAGACACCGAAATTATTGTGGTTGATGACCGATCCTATGACAACTCACTACTTGTTGCTTCACAGCGCAATGTTCGGGTCTTTACTCTAAAGCAGCACCTAGGCAAAGGTTATGCGCTACGCGCTGGGTTTGCCAAAGCCAGGGGGGATTTGATTGTTACCATTGACTCCGATGGTTCACACTGGCCCGAGGAGCTCCACGAGGTGGTGGCACCGGTGTTTTGCGATCAGGCCGATCTAGTTATTGGTTCACGCTACATGAATCGCAAACGCGTCGAAGCCCGCAAACTCAACAAATTCGGAGTCCACATCTTCAACTCCCTAATAGCCCTATTCACAGGCGTTGGCGGTATAACCGACAGCCAATCCGGCTATCGAGCCATGAAACGCAAAGTACTACAGGCCCAAAAACTCACCTCAGGCGAATACGAAATCGAATCCGAAATGCTGGTCAAAGCCGTCAAGGCGGGGTTTAGGGTGGCGGAGGTGCCTATAACCTTTGAACAACGCACCTACGGCCACTCAGGCGTAGACCCCATGGTCGATGGCTCCAAAATTTTGTTTTCCATCATAAGGGCCTACCTCAAGGTGTAACCACAATGGCTCTGACTAGTTATCCCAAGGTTTCAATAATTGTGGCCTCCTACAACAGTGCCGATACCATCCAAGAATGTCTCCAATCCTTGTTAGCACAAGACTACCCCCAAGATCATGTGGAGATTCTTGTTATGGATGGTGTCAGCAAAGATAACACAGTTCAAATTGCTGAACAACTAGGTATCAAAGTGGTATCTGTTGGTCTTAATGCGCCTGCGGCCTACAATTATGCCCAAAAAATTGTCCAACACTCCATTTTGGGCTTTGTCGACTCAGACGCAAAAGTCGAATCCACATGGCTAAAAAAGCTGGTTCGACACCTAAATGAGCCAACCGTAGCAGGCGTGAGTGGCAGCATCGAGACTTGGAACCAAACCAACCCCTGGGCCAAATGCATCGGCTATGAGCTCAAAAACCGCTACCAACGCATCGGCAAATACACCAACCGCATAGCCACCATGAACCTGCTCCTAAAAAAAACTGTTATCGAACAAGCCGGCGGTTGGAACGAGAATCTACCCAGCCAATACGACACCGATTTTGGCTACCGCATAACCCAACAAGGCTACAAAATCGCCTACGAATCAACCGCCATATGCTACCACTACAACCGTCCCACCCTAAAAGCATTTTACCGCCAGCAGCTCCAATACGGCAAAAACACCCTTAAACTCTACCTAAAACACAAAAAACTAGCCCAAGGCGACGAAATCACCGACATAGGCATGAACATCCAACCCCTACTACTACTATCAGCAGTAGTGCTATTTTGCTTGGGATTTGTACCTTTCTTGCGGCTGCTCTGGATAGGCCCTCCAGTCATACTGCTGGGTATGCTTCTCTACTTTACCGTCTCAGCGCTAAAGATCGTACACCAATTCCACGACCCAACAGCAATACGCCTAATAATACTCTACATTATACGCGCAATCGCATGGTTCAACGGCGCCATCACAACCACCCTAACCCACCTAACCACCCCTACTAATGATAGCAAAAAAACGGAGACCTCCAAATGACCCCTAAAATCTGCTTCATATCCCCCGAATACTGGCCGCTAACAGGCGGCACCGGCAGCTACATCTACTACCTAAGCAACCAACTCCAAAAAAACGGCTACCCCATCCACATCATCACCGGTGCAAACCAAACAAAAGACCTCCACATAAACCCCCAACTAGACGTATCCTTTTTAAAAATCCCCAAAACCCCAATAATCAAATCCTTCATACTAGCCGCCCAAAGCAGCCAAAAACTAAAAACCATCCAAAAAACCGCCCAAATAGACATCACCCACCCCCAACTACCACTAACCCCAAACTTCGCAGTCCCCCCCAACTTTGGCAAAACCCTAATTTGTACGGTTCATTCCACCTGGAAAGGCGAAGCCCAAGCCATCGCTAACGAGCCCTATATGCGGCTAAACGCTAATGAAAAATTCCTCGTAACCGCCAACCGCTTTTTACGATTCTTTGAAGAAGGCATGATGCACCGCGCCCAAAAAATAATCGCAGTCAGCCACTTCACCAAATGGGAACTCACAAACTACTACAACATATCGCCAAACAAAATTCAAGTCATACACAACGGAGTCAACACAAAAAAATTCCACCCCCCCACAAACAAACAAAAAATCAAAAAAGAACTAGGCCTAAACACCAACGACATAACCATCCTATCAGTAGGACGATTATACGCACGAAAAGGCCTCTTCAACCTCATCGAAGCCATGCCACCAGTAATAAAACGCTTCCCAAACGCCAAATTCATCATATCCGGCAAAGGCCAAAGCAGTGAAATGACCAAACTCCACGCTCATGCTGAACACTTAGGCGTCAAAAACAATATAGTATTCACCGGATACACACCAGACAAAGAACTGCCCAAACTCTATCAAGCCGCCGACATCTTTGCATTTAGCACCTTCTACGAACACCACCCCTTTGCCATCCTAGAAGCCCTCTCAACCGGCCTGCCCGTCGTTACAACCACCGTAGGCGGCATCTCTGAAACCATCCAAACCGGCAAAAACGGTCTACTAGTTCCCCCCTTCAGCTCACAACAGTTCTCAAAAGTTCTTCTCTACCTCATAGAGCACCCATCAGAAGCCGCAGAGATGGGTGCAAAAGCACGCCAAACCGTAGTTGAACAACTCGACTGGAGCATAGTCGTCAAAGACGCCATGAAAGTCTACAACAAAGCCATGCCATAATCTATGTATCTTCTTTTTTTGTACTCATTATGCATCCGGGATCGCCTTTTAGGGTATCGCCGTTATGGTATGCGGCTGATCGTGCCCTGCATCCCCCGCATATACATTTGTATTGACATGCTCCACAGGTACCTTTGAGATTAGCTCGGTTGCGAAAAGCATTAAACAGCGGTGCAGTATGCCAGATTTTTTTGAATTGCTGTGTTTTGAGATTACCCACCTTTCGGGGTAAAAATACGCAGGGATGTACATCGCCTTGGGGTGAAATTGAGCAATAGAGTCGTCCTGCACCGCATCCACCAATGAACTCTCCCAGCGGTACTGCTTTTTTGGTAACTTTGACCGTTTGCATATGTGCCAAGGTCATAGTAACTTCCCCTGTTCCACATGAACCCTGGCACTGCAATGCTACCCGCGCCAGCTGGGGAGCAGTTGCCAAGATTGTAGTTTTACACACCGCTGACATACGATTAAGCAAATAACGCATAACATCTTCACGCTGTTGAGCTGTGAGATCCTGATCACGATGATTTGAACCACGACCCGTAGGTATAAAGTTAAAGTAGGTAAATCGCTCTGATCCCAATTGCTCGGCTAAATCAATAATCGCTGGTAGCTCTGCGAGATTGTTTTTACCTACTGTGGTGGCAATACAGGCGCAGATATCGGCCTCTATACAGTTTTTGAGCCCTGCGATGGCTCTATCAAATGCCCCAGGGACCCCTCGAAAATCATCATGAGTCTTAGCCGAAGCACCATCAATGCTTATGTCAATATAGTTAACCTGCGCCTGCTTAATTTTTGCTGTGATCTCTTTGGTGAGAAGAGTCCCATTAGATGCCAACGAAACATAAAGACCCCGATCCGAGGCATGCTTGGCAACCTCAAAGAAATCTTTGCGCATAAGGGGTTCACCTCCACTAAAGGCCAACGCCGTCACATGCGCCTCAGCCAACTGATTCACCACATCAAGTGCCTGCTCAGTGGTTAACTCTTCTTCTTGTTCGGTACCACTATTGCTGTAACAGTGTTTGCAGCGCAAGTTGCATTTATGTGTGAAATCCCAAACCACCAAAAATGGAGCACAAAGTGATAGAGGTTTTTTGATGCCAAAATATGCAAATGACTCCACCAAATTAAGAACCGCATTACGTGCATACCGATCCGTTAAGAGTTGTGCCACTTTTTCACGCTTAAACCCCAAAGCCCGCCGAAGAAACTCTACCCAAAACCCAATAACCTGCGAATAAAACCCATTACATTCACTGCATTTTTTGTTAACTTTACCAGCATAATCATCCAAAGCCGTTTCCAGTACCGTTCGACCGCATGCCTCACATTTCTTAAGCGAAAGCTCAAGCATCCGCTTAGTCATAGGCATAGAGATAACTGCATTCCAAAATGTATCATACGTTAGGATGCTCACAGCAAGACGTCTCCATAGGCCATCGTTAATTGCTACTGCCGGATGTAAAGATTTCTCTACCTTAAGCAGTTCTGTCTTATACCAAAAAATAATTTCGCCCAAAGTAAGGATTAACTTACCAACAATTCAACCCTGACTTGTTTAATCAGACTTGATGTAGGCCGTGTTTTTGAGTATTTTTTGAATAATTACTCATTTTAAAACGTTTTGTTCACATCGGCATTGGAGCAAAACTATTTTGGGTGAGTTCTGATGGTGTGGATGTTGTGGAGCAGGGCGTTTGAGAAAAGTGTTGTTTGTTGTCGGTCGTCTTTTTTTGGTTTAATGATACCGCTAAATCGTCCCTTGTCTGCTGAGAAGTCGCTCTCAGAGATTACGATGAAAGTACTGCGTCAAAAAATCAATTAGAGAAGCAATTTTAGCCAAAATATTGGCCTAAGCACCAATCCTTCTAACACTCTTCTTAGCAATAAAATACAGCGCAGTAGTACGCTCAGAGTTTGATAACATGACACGTACTGAAATATTGGTGATGTCATAAAGTATTTTAATCGATGAGCTGTTTGTTTATCAAGTTGATTGTTATTTATGGTGTCTAAGGTTGTTGTGATTAGGTGTCCTTTTTGTGGCAGTGATAGAGTATCAAAAAATGGGCACAACAAAACCGGTAAACAAGTATACAACTGCAATAATTCAGAATGTAAACATCGAAACTTTATAGAAGACTACACCCATAAAGCCTATCTGCCCGATGTTCGTAAACAGGTCCTAAAGATGGCTATAGACGGCACAGGAACACGTGCTACGGGACGAATTTTAGGTATTTCTAAAGACACAGTAACAGCTATTTTAAAAAAACACAAAAATGGCCCTGGCAAATAAACTATAACTACATACATAACCTGACAGGCCAAAATATAGAGATCAAAATCCTATCATCTAACCAAGTACAGGTTGAAAAAGCAGAGATGGATGAAATGTGGTCGTTTGTTGGTGATAAGTCGCATCAGTGCTGGTTGTGGTGGGCTATTGATCATGTTAGCGGGGTTGTTTTGGTGTATTGTTTTGGTACGCGTGAGCACAAGTATCTTGATGAGTTGTGTGGTTTGCTTGCTGCTTTTAGGCTAAATGTTGTTTATTGTGATGATAATTTTGTTTACAAATCTCGTTTAACTGAGGGTGTTGTGAGGGTGGGTAAGTGTAATACGCAGTGTATTGAGCGTAAGCATTTATCTTTGCGTACTTGGTGCAGTCGGCTAGTTAGGAAGGGTATTCGTTTTTCAAAATCAGTGCTCATGCACAAAACCATTGTCGGATTAATCATAAACTTTTGGTTCTACGGGAGAGATCTACCATATCACTTAACTTAGGACACTACCGAAATATTTGTCCAGCCACAAAGACCTAATGGCAATACATAGTGCTTTAACATAGCCAAGGCCTTTTTGAAAGCCTCCAACTCGGATACTTTTGACATCACACCCAACATACATACCTAAGGACAGATCAATCAAGGAGAAGAAGGGAACAAACTTTTTCCCGACAGATTATTTTTCAGTTCAGATAAACCTGGCAAATAGTGTGATGCAGAGAATCAGTCATTGAGATTTTATGAGGTGTATGGCTGTAGTGAGGTTGATTATTGTGGCGTATTTTTTATTCTCATAAAAATTACTTTTAAGTGATGAGGTAGCCTCTTGAATTGAATGGTGAAATAGTGATTAGCAATATAGCATATTATGGGTTATCTGATTTATAGAAATATCAAAAGTGATTCAAATCTTAAAATGCAAAAACTATGATGTTCTCCATTTTTTTAAAAGCAAAACAAGCAAAATCCTAATATGTTGCTAATTTTAAGGTGAAATAGACCTGCAGATCACCCATTGAGTGTCTGCATGGTGAGGTATATCTTGAATAATGTTAAGGTGAATATGGTGAAAAATAACGTACAAAGGATAATGTCAATATTTTTAGTGCTTGCGCTTGTTGTTGGTTGTTTTGCAGCAATGCCCTTGCCAAGCGTGAGCGCAGTTGACACAGCTACTACCATAGGCTTCCCTGGTGATTCAAATCCCTTGGATTTGAAGACAAGTCAGTCACCCATATACTTAAACGATGTAGCCACGGATCTTTTGAAAGCTGTGTACACTGGTAATAGTGCCAATCTCCCTCCTAGCTGGACTAAAATATCGGCTAATGGCGAGAAAGCTCCTATAGAAGTTGATGGAAAAATTGTGGGCTATTTTGTCTTTGATAAACAAGGCAACGCTCCTAAACCTTATGAGGACTTTTTAAAAATCGAAATATATGATAATGTTCTCGATTTTGATGGTACGGTCCAAATACTAATCAGATGGCACTGCTCTAAATATTATGCTTATGCTGACATCAGCGCTCCAGGAACATACTATATTCCACAACTAATGCAAGACAATGGCAAAACCCAAAGCTTCGATCAAATTTGGATTGACCCCTCATACACTCCTCCTACAGGTCCAGTAACGGGTACTTTCAGCGTGGCAAAGTTGGTCGATGTTGATGGTAACCTCGTGGCGATCACTGAATGGTTGGGCGAAGTTGCCCCTACATATCGTAATGAAATCATCTTTGAGCTCTACTCTTCCGACATACATGCCACTCGCGGTGTCAAAATTGTTAGCTGTAACCTTGATGAGAATGACATGATTACCTTCTATAACGTTGAATCTGGTTGGTATCTGTTGGATGAGGTTCTAGGTTCCGCAGGTTCTATATTCAAAAAGCCTGATGCCTTGCATTTCTACTTCTATGCTGGTGCAGATTATGTCGTTGGCCACAGTAGTGAATTCGATTATGCCTCCCTGTATAAGCCAGTTAACGGCTACAGTTTCCCCGGTTACAGGTGTCTGGGTTACCCTGGTCTTAATAGCGAAGGCGATCTCTTCTACATAGGAGTATGTAATGATGATGGCGTGGAATATGCCTCTTTCTGTGCCAATGGTGGCTCCAAGAACTTTGCCGGTGATAATCACCTTGGCTGTAATGGTTATATGGTGCCGAAGAGTTTTGGAACGTTAGAGCGGGAAAGTGGCGCTTCTTACGCAGAGTTTGTTTCTGCCCTTAGCTGGATTGAAGACAACTATGGTAGCATAAGAAGTATAGATCACGTTGGTTCAACTGAGAGAGTTGTTACGCAAACAGTCATCTGGGCGTTGCTCGGTGCAGTTGACGTTAATGATGATCCATCTGCTCCTTGGGCGTCCGTAAACCTGTCTTCTGACGAGAAAGAAGCTGTAGAAGCAGCGCTCGCCGCGGCGGAAGCAGGTTATGTGGGTATAAACAAGGACGACAGGATAGTGGATCTTGTTTACTTGACTTGTGCAGACCCCACACATACTTTCGAGTACTGTCAGCCTCAGCTTGTTCCAGTATTTGCTGGTGAAGTTTCATTTATCAACAAATTGACAACAGATCCCACGGGCTCACTGACAATTACAGTTGACGTCAAAAAACAGTATGACGAAGTATGCTTCTATGATGTGTATGCTCAGGACTTCTATGATGTGTATGCTCAGGACTTCTATGATGTGTATGCTCAGGACTTCTATGATGTGTATGCTCAGGACTTCTATGATGTGTATGC
>JAIRQQ010000053.1 GCA_031256395.1 Nitrososphaerota archaeon | reverse complement strand
TGGTTTCAAGAAGCTTGCGTATGATTGACTTAACTATATTTCTTTTTGCTAGATTTCACGTCAACGGTTCGCGAGAGGAAATTTGGAACCTTGTTCATAATCCTTTTTGAAATACTCTCCTATTATTTTTGCTGGGTTGAGTGAGACTTCCATGCCGTAGCTGGTTGGATGAAAGGTCACATATCCTATGGTTCGGAGTTGTTTGAGG
The DNA here is from genome assembly GCA_031256395.1 of Nitrososphaerota archaeon. GTDB lineage: Archaea > Thermoproteota > Bathyarchaeia > Bathyarchaeales > Bathycorpusculaceae > Bathycorpusculum. Next base: position 4,823 of record JAIRQQ010000053.1, on the reverse strand, counting down.
ATTTTTTCGCCCTCACCGCGCAGGTGCTGGGGGAGGCCTTTTAGGACATTGGTAGTGCCTGTGTGTTTGGCTCCGATGCAGTAACCCCAACAGTCAAACACCCAGCCCATAGAAGCCTAACAACCAACACAATATAACCCGCCCCAACCTCTTAGGGGTATGAGTTATCGTGCCCATCTGCATCCAGCGGTCAGCCAAGCCGAAATCGACGTCTTCTGTGAACTATCCAAACAAGGTCTAACCACCGGCATGACAACGCAGAAGATGCTGATGCTCAAGGTGACATATCCTGATTTTTTCTGGACCGAACAAAAGAAGGCGGTTTATCTCGACGGCACCCCCGTTCACTGCACTGATAGAGCGGAGCGGCGTGACGCCGAAATCGATGGGGTTTTTGAGTGGTTCGCAGGCGGCATATGGTTAGGTTACCGGTGCGGGTGAATACTATGGGGGAGGGGGTGGTCATGTTAGGCGGTTTCCTCAACTAGGGCTACCCAGACTATGGCGTTGGCTATGTTCCAGCGTCCGCCGAGTTTTATTTGGCTGCGCAGACCGTATCTTGTGCGTTTTTTGCCGTCGCCGTCATCATCGTGGCTAAAGACTACGAGTTTCATGCGTTCGCCTCTGGGGTTAAAGACGCTGATCACGCTTCCGTAGGCGGGTTTGTCGCGGCGCAGGACATAGACGATGTTGTCACTGCCCCGCTCAAATATGACGGGGGATAGGACGGGCGCTTTTTGAGTGTGTGTTTGTTCGATTTTAACGTTTGATTCCATTTTGTGGTCCTCAAAAGAAGCTAATAGGAAACACGAATATAAATGTTACCCATATCAAGGTAATAAACAGCCACATGAATTCAGGATTTTTTGAAACATAAATTATCTACGTATTGGTAACGTTTATATTTATGTTGCATATTGTGAGGTGGGTGATCACTGAGGCGAAATATCAAAAGTAGCACTCAATGTGTAAGAGGTGAACGTGTGGGCGAATTAACAAAAATATGTGCTGCAAATCAAACTGGGTGTGTACGTTCTGCAATTCCCAAATTCATCGTTAATCAATTCGGACTAAAAGTTGGTGATGGATTGGAGTGGGAGTTGTTTGTGTGTAACGGCGTGTTGGCTGTGAAGGTAACACCGAGAAAAGCTTAGCACGGGAAACGGAAAAATTAGCGATTTGAGGACCACAAACTTTCCGTCTCCCGCTTGTTTTTATTAGGTTCGTTATTTTTTAAGTTTCTTATGCCAGTTACACTTATTACCTAAATTTAGATAACGCTTATGCGTGTGTCAGTTATTATTGCGTATTGAGGACCACAATACGAGTATTCAACCTCATTCTCAAAGACTAAACCACCAACAAGGACCCCCAACCACCACAAAGAGTACAGACCACAAAAGGAGCCCACAAACACCAAATGCATACACTCACACCAGCTAACACTTATGCCCCAAAGTCGATATATCGGAAAATGATATATTCAAGTGGTGAGATATATCTGATTAAGGTGTAATATGAATGAATATAAAATCAATAATGGATATATTAACAATAATTCTCATATTTTTACTCTCCATAGGTGCAGTAATCTGTCCGCCTTGCGATCCACCACCTGAAAAGCCAACTGATTTGCAGGTTATTGTTTTTGATGTGGGACAGGCTGACTGTACACTTTTAAAAATGGATGATCATGCCATGTTGATAGATGCAGGAAACACCGGGCAAGATGCGCTTGTTCTTGGTTATCTTGCAGAATATGATGTAACTACGCTGGATTATCTTGTGGCGACTCATCCCCATGCGGACCATATCGGGTCAATGCCCTCTGTTGTCAGAACAATGGAGCGTATAGATACTGTGCTTATGCCCGACAAAGGACACACAACACAAATATACGGTGATCTAATGGATGCGATTGATGAAAAAGGTATACCCATAAAGATCCCTACGCCGGGGGAGGTTTTTCAATGGGGGGCGGCAAGGGTAGAGGTTTTGGCTCCCAACAGTCCAACATATAGAAATGATGATCTTAACGAGTACTCTATTGTTTTGCGGGTAGAGTATGGTGATACCTCTTTCTTGTTTACTGGTGATGCTGGTGAAATCTCGGAGAGTGAGCAGTTGGATAGAGGGTTTTTGTTAAAGTCTGATGTGCTCAAAGTTGGGCATCATGGTTCTAGGGGAAGCAGTACACAACAATATTTGGATGCTGTTGCTCCAAGTTATGCAGTGATATGTTGCGGCGCAGGCAACCCCTATGGTCATCCAACTCCTGAAGCCCTGGGCCGTCTAGCTGGGGTAGGTGCTGAGATCTATCGAACTGACCAAAACGGAACCATAACTTTCACCACCAACGGAACAACCATAAAAATCACAACAACCCCCACACCCCCCCCACCCCATTTATACATTGGCCATAAAAATAATTTGGTAGTTCATCTATACACCTGCTCTTCTCTGCCTAGCCCACAAAACCAAGTGTACTTTGACCCTGACACGCTCGAAGAAGCAATAGACGCCGGTTACAACCCCCACGCCGCTTGCACGAATTATTCGCCAATGTCCTAAAATGTCTCATCCCAAAACACCCCCCTTTTTTACTTATATTAATGCTCACGATTTATTATTCAATTGGTTAGCCGCTATGCCCAGCCGCACCTCAGGCCTCATTACATACGCTTGTAAACGATCCCACAGGTGATCGGCGCTGAATCGTCCCCGGTAGAGGAATTGCTGTAGGACATAGGTGTAGTTTCACCCAGAGCTTCAGACAGCGGCCACCCATTCTTACGCTCTACAGAACTGATGAGACCGGTCAGATATTTTTTGCAGACAAACTCAATTTAGAACCTGTATTCAGTAACGTTTTAACAGCGTGTGTAAGTGAGAAATCATAAAGTCATTTTCCTCATAAACCGATTTAATCTCATAATCCTTTGATAAAATACGAGACCAGTTTGCCCATGCAAAAGTCCGCTCCACACACCACCTCTTGGGTAAAACCTGCCACGCCTTCGCCAAAATTCTCTCAGAAATATCAATCAACTCCCCATACTTCACCCTAACAAACTCTACAAACGTACCCCGATAACCCGCATCACCACAACCACCCCTAATAGATGAAAACTTATTTTTAACAGCCTGATAAACATGACAACCACTCATAGTATCATGAATATTTGCAGCATGCACCTTTACAGCAAGCAAATTCCCCATAACATCTACTATTATGTGCCTTTTGCGTCCCTTTCCTTTTTTCCCCCATCAAACCCACGATTTTCATTTTTATTTGCTGTTTTCACACTTTGAGAATCTATCAAACAATAGCTCGGTTCAGGAGTGCGATTTGCATCAACACGCACTTTTGCAACCATTTTATCCATTGCTTTTTCCCAAACGCCTTTTTTAACAGCACGCCTATAAAAAGACCAAACGGTAACGTAAGGTGGAAAGTCTTTGGGTAATAGTCTCCATTGGCACCCTGTTTTAATACGATATAATACTGCGTTTACAAGATCTCTTTTATTGTGTTGCTGAAAGTTTTTGCCTTTCTTTATCACAAAAAATTCTTCAATTAATTCCCATTGGTTATCAGTTAAATCTGTTGGATACCCCATGTCTCATCATTACCATAAAATACTACAAATATCATCGGCAATTTTTTATATCCTTTTTATATCCTTTACTGAATACAGATTCTAAAGATGCTCACCAAACTCAATGTGATTGACAGCATTCAAGGCGAGGATCGCGAACATCACAATGACCAGCTCATTTTGGCTCTGGTCGAGGCGAATTTTTGGATTGCGGGCCGCTTGGTAGCAGCAGGCGCAGAAGAACCCTACAAGGCCCCTGATATGCTGCATCATATTGCCAGTCATTATGCGGCGGGTACGTTTTTGGAGCGCGATCAGGCCCTAAATGAGGTGCATCACTGGAAACAAAACGCACTCGATATGATGGAACAATACCTAGCCGCAGCCTATGGACTCGATGAACAAAGCCTAGTGGATCTACAACCCAGCATCGTAGTGGTGGGCAACCGCTACAGCATAAATAGCCGCCGTCAAAACTAAAGGGGCGATTGTGGTGCGGGTAACCATTGATCAGATTGCAGACTGGCTGCTAGGTGAACTCAAGACCCAGCTGCCACGCCAGGCTTCACCTACGGCGTGGTTATGGAGTTTAATCCCAAAAACATGATAAAAGAATACGCACAAAATCACGTATTTGACATCTTTATATCCGTCAAAGAAACCAGCAGCACAACGCGGCGCGAATACAACCTCCACCCCCTAAGTGAAGCCACAACATTTGAAATAGGCGTCTGGTTGATTGATACGCCGCATTACCGCACAGCCTACAAGGTGCATCCCCGCGACACAATGGTCACCACCATAAAACGGCTGTTTCTACAAAACCCAAAATACGGCGTACTCAAAGCCACCTCAAACGCAGACTATGAGGTGCGCCAGCAATTACTGGTTTTGTGTACCCAGATCATAGTAACTCATCTAGATGAAGAGCTACAACATCTAATGTAGGTGAACCTATGTCCCATACCGTACCAGGAGTTTTAAGTGAAAACAGCCCCGAGAACGTAAAAATTGGAACGCACGAATTTCCCAATGTAGTCTCAGTTAGTGTGGAGTATCGCTGTGCCGATGGCGGGGAGGATGTGATTCGGCCCCGAACTGTTGCTATAGCACTTTAACTTTTTATAGTCTGAGGTCATTGTACTTGTAGAGAGTACATGCCAAAACCAATATCGAACGAAAAAAGAGACACTATTGTTAAACACATGCAAGCTGGTGAAAGCA
>JAIRQQ010000014.1 GCA_031256395.1 Nitrososphaerota archaeon | reverse complement strand
GTTTTTGCTTTTCTAGTGTCTTATGGGCGATTTTTTGAGTGCACCTGAAAAACACGTAAATTTAACTAAAAACTCAACCCAGTATACAGGGAATTATCTTCGTTCTTGCGCAGTCTGATAGACCAAAAAACAAAAAATTAGTTCTCAGGCAACTCATACTCTTTACTGCACCAGTCGCGATATCCAACTTCCTTTGGTACAACATTATCTTGGGAAAAGAACTTCTATATCTTTTTAACCACAACGACTTTCGTGACTACAACTTTCCACACTACACCCCCACCCACATCTTTGCCTCTGATTTCCTAGTAAACTATGGGTTGGGCTTGTTTTTCTGTGTGACTTTTGCGGTTTCTTTGGCGGTGACCCTGCTGTTCTGGCGGCAGTTACCCAAAAAAATGGTCCTCTTCGATGTCATATGTCTATTAACACTGAGTTTTATCGTGGGGCTGGTGCTCTATTTGGCAGTTAACCTAAACCTCAAAGCACCCTACACCAGCGCAGTCAAATACCTCTACCATACTCTACCCCTTTTCAGCATAGCCGCCGCATCAATAGCCGCTAAAACCGCTCTACTGCTCAAAAATACCTGCCAAACCACTAAATTCCGCCGTATCCTGATGACCCTGGCAGTCATAGCGGGAGTGGTTCTTTTAGTTACACCCCTAATCTCTCACATGGTTAGTGCACAACAACTAACAACAACAGAGTATCTGATTTTCCGAGTTCAACCCAATCTCGATGTCGGCTACTCTTTCTATGTCCAAAACCCGCCAACGCCAGATCACTACGCTTTAACAATGCAGCTCGTGGGATTCACAGTTATCCTGTCAGGCTTCGCTTGGAACAGCAAACACTTCATAACTAAACAAACGAACCTGATCCGCACCTGGTTTAAAACAAAAAATTCCCCTGATACCGTATCATAACCTTTACCTGTACATTTTATTATTGAGAACTGACTTTATACAATACAGCTACAATAATACTGCTCAGCTATCCTCGTTTAATTAATTATATTTATTATCCTCTTTATTATGGTCCGTTTTGTAGCGTTCAAACCATTTTGTGGGTTGTTGCATAGTCTGTAATGGGGAGTGAGCCGTCTATTGGTTGTTGAAAAGGGGTGGATTAGCGATAACTTGTATCAAAGGGCAGTTTTTATGGTGCTTAAAGTCTCCTTTTTAGGCGTTTTTGGCGTTTTTTGGGTTTTCTTTTTATAGGAAGGTTTTTAGTATAGTTATTATATGAGACTGTGAAAAAGTCAATAGAGTAAAGTGAGGTTAATACGTTATGTCTGTATTTGCAGCACCAGGAGCATATGACCGTGCAATAACTGTTTTCTCGCCTGATGGTCGGCTTTTCCAAGTCGAATACGCAATGGAACTTGTCAACCGAGGCGCCACGATTTTGGGCATTCAAACCTCAGCTGGAGTAGTTCTGGGGTCAGAGGAAAACATAGAAGCCCTTGAAGAAGCAGGGTATTCGTGGAAAATCTTTCGCGTAGACGATCATGTTGGCGCGGCTATCGTTGGTTTAAGTTCTGATGCCCGTGTTCTAATTGATCAAGCGCGTGTTTATGCACAGAGTAATAAACTGACCTATGACGAGCCCATCGACATAGAGGTTGTAACTAAACGCATCTGTGATATTCAACAAATGTACACTCAACATGCTGGTGTGCGGCCTTTTGGTGTTTCGCTGATTTTTGGCGGTGTTGACAAAACCGGTTCACGTGTTTTTGCAACTCATCCAAGCGGAACATACCGCGGAGTTAAAGCTACCGCTCTAGGTGCAGGTCGAGACACAGTCATAAACATACTAAAAGAAGAATACAAAGAAGACCTCGACTTAGACAATACCATAAAGCTAGCGGTTAAATGCCTTGTTAAAGCGCTTGAGGCCCGTCAGTTACCGCCCCGAATCAAAATCGCAGTCATCCCTACTACTACAAAGAAACTCGAAATGCTAAACGACAACACAGTGGAAGGCTACATCAAAGATCTGGGTTCAAGCAAGTGACATGGTATGAGCGAAAAGTTCACCGTCGCACGCTTAACCAGAGAGAACGAACACTTTGAAATCCTAGTCAAACCCAACAAAGCCCTAGATTACCGCAACGGCAAAACCTCCTCCATAACGGAGGTTTTAGCCGCGGAAACAATTTTTAGCGACGCCAACAAGGGCACCAAAGTCTCCGAAGAGGCTATGAAAAAAGCGTTCAAAATGGTAGACGCGCTCAAAATAGCTGATGAAATCTTAAAAAAAGGAACCCTTCAGCTTACAACCGACCAAAGAAGAAAAATGGTCGACGATAAACGCAGACAAGTAATTGACTTCATTTCTAGACAGGCAGTTGATCCAAAAACAAATCTGCCCCATCCTCCAATGCGCATAGAAAACGCCATGGAGCAAATTCACTATCCCATTGACCCCTACAAACCAGTCGAAGAACAGGCTAGAGATATCATAAAACTTCTTCGTCCGATTTTGGCACTAAAAATTGAGCAGGTCATAGTAGCAATCAAGATCCCTGCACAATACTCCGTTAGAGCATACGGCTCGATTAAAACGTTGGGCACTATAAGACGTGAAGAATGGCGAAGTGATGGCTCTTGGTATGGCGAAATAGAGATGCCTGCAGGTTCCTACGCCTCAGTTCTAAACAAATTGGGCGATTTAACCAAAGGCAGTGGAGAAGCGAAAATAATCTAAAATGACGATAATATGAAGAAAAGGTGATTTTATGCCAACATTCTTTGAAAAAAAACAACTCGTAACACCCGGAGAATTACTCGCTGAAGGCGACTATTTACCCGGCGAAAACTCGTATGTGGAAAACGGCAAGATCTACGCCTCAAGGATTGGCCTTGTAGACAGTGACAACAAAAAAGTCAACGTAGTTGCACTTAGGGCTTTTTATGTGCCTAAAATGGGTGACATTATCATCGGTACCATCGTAGAAGTAGGCTTCAACGGCTGGACCGTAGACATCCAAGCACCCTACACTGCACTCCTGCGTGCCTCAGACGTACTTAGCAGACCCTTTAAACCTCAAAACGACGAATTATCCGCAGTTCTCAATGCAGGTGACTTAATCGTTGCCAAAATAGCATCCTATGATCGGGCACACGATCCCCAACTAACAGTTGCTGAACCAGGTTTGGGAAAAATTACTCGCGGTCAAATCCTAAGAGTAACTCCAACAAAGATTCCCCGTATCATCGGACGCAAAGGTTCTATGATATCTATGATTAAACAGGAAACTAACTGTCAAATCATACTTGGCCTCAACGGTGTAATTCTAGTCACCGGCAAAACCCCCGAAAACGAAGAGGTCGCTATAATGGTTATCCGCAAAATAGAAGAAGAATCCCATACCAGCGGCTTAACTGACCGTATTACCCAGTTATTGAAAGAAATGAAACAATCAGCTATATTAGAGGAAACCCCACAATGAATGAAAAATCCGAAAAATTAATTGACAAAAAAGGCATCCGCGGTGATGGAAGAAAAGCGGATGAGCTTCGTTCAGTTAAACTTCAAGTAGGTGTACTTCCAAACGCAGACGGCTCAGCCTACATTGAACACGGCAAAAACAAAATTCTAGCCGCCGCATTTGGCCCAAGAGAAATGCACCCCAAACACCTAGCACAAGCAGACCGTATGGTTCTAAGATGCCGCTACCACATGGCACCCTTTAGCGTACAGGAACGTAAATCCCCTGCACCATCACGTCGTGAAGTTGAACTGTCTAAAGTCATAAAGGAATCCCTCGAACCCGCATTGTTTTTGGAACTCTACCCCCGAACAGGCGTAGATGTCTTTATTGAAGTTCTCCAAGCTGATGGCGGAACCCGCTGTGCAAGCATCACTGCTGCTGCTCTAGCAATTGCAGATGCAGGTGTCCCCATGAAAGATCTAGTCGTTGCATGCGCTGCAGGCAAAGTTGATGACACCGTAGTTGTTGATCTCTATGATGCAGAAGACAAACTAGGCTCAGCAGATGTTCCAGTAGCATACATGCCTAACCTAAATGCTGTCACTCTGCTTCAGATGGACGGTGTCTTGTCACCTGGTGAATTTGAGCAAGCAGTCAACATGGCTATGGACGGCTGCAAAAAAATCTATACGTTGCAAAAAGAAGCATTAAAAACAAAATACATGGTTGTTAAGGAGGTTGAAGAGTAATGTCTTCCCTTGTTACTAAAGTTAAACTAAAACATATAGAACAACTCATTGAGAAAGGCAAACGTCTCGACGACCGAGGTTTAGTTGACACAAGAGAAATCAAGATCGAACAGGGCATAATCGAAAAAGCAGAAGGATCTGCCCGTGTTTTTCTAGGAAAAACCGAGGTTCTTGTCGGCGTTAAAGTTGAAACCGGTGAACCCTTCCCAGACACTCCAAACGATGGTGTCATGACCGTTAACGCAGAACTAGTGCCGCTTGCACACCCAGACTTTGAACCCGGACCCCCTGATGAAAGAAGCATCGAACTTGCACGTGTTGTTGACCGAGGTATCAGAGAATCACACGCTATTAACACCGAAAAACTATGCATTGAACCTGGCAAAAAAGTCTTTGTCGTATTCGTTGATGTTTACGTCTTAAACCACGACGGCAACCTCATAGATGCAGCTGCTATGGCTGCTATGGCTGCATTGATGAACACCAAGATGCCAAACTATGAGATCAAAGACGGCGAACTCAAAATCAAACAAGGCTACACACCTCTGCCCATGAAGAGCCACCCAATTACAGTCACCATCGGCAAAATAACCAACAAACTCATCGTCGACCCTGGACTAGAAGAAGAATCAGTCATGGACTCACGCATAACTCTGGCAATTAACGAAGACGGTAACATTTGTGCTGTTCAGAAGGGCGGCTCAAGCTTTTTCACACCGCAACAGATTTTAGAAGCAACAAAGATTGCACTGGACAAAGCCGCAGAACTGCGCAAAAAACTCAACTGGTGAAAAAGTTGCCAAAGACAAAGAAAGTAGGTCCAACCCGAGGTTTAGGTCCTCGGTATGGTTCCACAGTCCGAAAACGTTACGTTAAAGTCATAAAAGACCTCAAAAAACCCCATAGATGCCCCCAATGTGGATTTGTCCGCGTTAGACGCGTAAGCGTTGGTGTCTGGAGTTGCAAGAAATGCGAGTATACCTTTGCAGGCGGAGCATACATGCCTACAACAAAACTTGGGATCATTGCAAGACGCGCAGCTAAGGGCAAACAGGTTGAAGAAGTTCGAGCAGGGATTGCCGTTACCGATGAGGATTCAGTCGAGCCGGCAATCGAAGAAGACGAAACCGAAAACGTCGAATAAATCTTCTTTCTTCCCTTTTAATTTATTATTTTTTAGATATCTGTTCTTCTTGGTGAGTGGTTTATGCCGTCTAGTGCTTCTATATGTCTGAGTTTTGACTCAGAGGAACAACTTGATGTTTTGATGACTGCTTTGATGCCTGAAACAGAAGCGCCTCCTACACACCGCTCAACAGTAGAGCTCAAAAAAGAAGGTATTTGTCTAACTTTGATGATTGTTGCTGACGATACTGTTGCGCTTCGTGCCACTATAAACGCTTATATGCACTGGATACAATCAGCGTTAAATGTTATCGATATAGTTAAGAAAGCATAGTATTGCTCTCAGCAGGTCTTCTTTGTTGTTGAGGGGTGGTTTGTTAATGTGGTTTACTTAACTACGGCGGGTTCTTCTGCATGGGGAAGGTTTAAATAAACACTGGCTCATTTCGTATATGCTTCAAGCTAAAAAACGGATGAAAATTCAGCATGTCACAGGAATACCGTTACATTGTTCGCATCATGGGCACTGATGTCCAAGGTACAGTTAAGGTATCTTACGCAGTTGCACATGTCAAAGGTATTAGCACCAGCCTCTCAAATGCAATCCTCAAGAAAGCAGGCGTAAACCCTGACCTTCGCGTCGGTTTAATAGCCGATTCTGATGTTGGTAAAATTGAGGATGTTATTCGGGATCCAGTTAAATACAACATTCCCGGCTGGATGTTCAATCGCCGAAAAGACGGCGATACCGGCAAAGATCTGCATGTTTTAGGCGCAGATTTAGCATTTAAAATTAAAACTGATATTGATGGTGCCAAAGAAATCAGGTCTTGGCGTGGATACCGCCATGCTTACAGCCTGAAAGTCAGAGGCCAAAGAACCAAAACCACTGGTAGAGCAGGTAAAGCGTTGGGTGTCAAGAAGAAGACTCTGATGCAAAAATCAGGCTCATCTGATGGAGGCAAATAAGCATGGGAGATCCAAAGAAGCAGCGTAAGAAGTTTGATACGCCTCGTTTTCGATGGCGCAAAGATGTCCTCCAAGAGGAACTAAAGCTCTTGGGACAGTATGGTTTACGTAACAAGCATGAGCTCTGGAGACACAAAACAACTTTGTCTAAAACCAGAGGTATTGCTCGCTCACTTATCAGTGAATCCACTGAAGCACGTACAAAGATGGAAAGCGAACTCCTAAGTCAGCTTAAAAAGAAAGGTATCTTGCAGGAAACTGCAGTGCTTGACAATGTGCTCGACTTAACCATCGAAGACATATTGGAACGCAGACTGCAAACCATAGTTTTCCGCAAAGGACTTGCCCGAACCATCTTCCAAGCACGTCAACTCATCACTCACGGTCACGTAACTATCGATAACCACCGCGTAACCATCCCTGGATATATCGTGCCTAAAGCAGAAGAAGCAACAATTATCTACTCTCCTGAAAGTGCAGTTGCAAAACAAGAACACCCACTGCGCCTTGGTCTTTCGGTAACAGCTAAACAGCCTGAAATCCGTCAACCCATGAGAGGACGCAGAGGCGGACGTGGAGGCGGCAGATTTTGAGTAACTTAGCAAACAATAAACGAAACGAAAAATGGGCTATAGTCCATATCTTTAGCTCATACAACAACACCCTAATCCACATAACCGACATATCCGGTGCAGAAACCATAGCACGCACCACAGGCGGCATGTTCGTTAAAGCTGACCGCATGGAATCCTCACCATATGCCGCTATGCGCGCAGCAACCGGTGCAGCAGAAATCGCACGCGACAAAGGCGTTACAGCTATTCACATCAAAGTCCGCGCTCCAGGCGGAAGCGGCCCAAGAACCCCCGGCCCCGGAGCACAAGCAGCCATCCGCGCTTTAGCACGGTTTGGGTTCCGTATTGAACGCATCGAAGAAGTCACACCGATTCCCCACGACGGAACACGCAGACCCGGCGGCAGAAGAGGACGAAGAGTCTAAACTCCCCCTTTCCTCATATGTTTAAGGGAAAAATCAATAATGCATCGAAATATCTTATTAACCTCAAAAATTATGATAACCTTATTGGAGTGCTAGGCAAATGAAGATAGAAATCTTGGAGAAAAACAATACTGAACTCCGCATAGTCGTAAAGGACGCGGACGTTCCCCTAATGAATGCACTGCGTCGCTTAGCACTCGTTGAGGTTCCATGCATGGCAATCGAAGAAGTTGTCATGATAGAAAACAGCTCAATTCTCCAAGATGAAATCATTGCCCACCGTCTAGGCCTAACACCACTTCGAACCAACCTTGACATCTACAACACTCCCGAAGAGTGCGAATGTCAAAGCGAATTCGGATGCCAAAAATGCCGCGTCACTCTAACCTTAGACGCAGAAGCCAAAGACGGAACACGAACAGTGTATAGCGGTGAGATCGTATCTGAAAACCCCGAGATTCTCCCAGTATCAGATAAAGTCCCCATCGTAAAACTGGCAAAAAATCAGAAACTCAAACTTGAAGCATACGCACGCCTAGGCAGAGGCAAAACACACGCTAAATGGCAACCCGTATCTATGTGCGTATACAAATACTATCCAAAAATCACCGTACCTGAGACAAAATGCGCCGGTTGCCAAAAATGTGTCGACATCTGCCCCAAGCGAGTTTACACAATCAAAGATGAACAGGTCGAAGTCAAAGACCTCCTAAGTTGCACGATGTGCATGGACTGCACCGAAGCATGTCCACAAAAACCCGTTCCCCTAAAAGTAGAATGGGAAAAGAACCAATACATCATGAACATCGAATCCACAGGTGCACTTTCACCCGAACGTGTCCTGAAGGAAGCAACAAAACTTTTAGCTAAACAACTAATCGAGTTTGAAGAACAAATCAAGGCTGAACAACAATGAGAGAAACCAAAACCACCAACCCCCAATTAATCGAACTTATCAGTACACTACGTAAAACAAGCAGAGAACAAGAAGCTCCAATCTGGCTTGACGTAGCAGACTATTTGGCTAAAACACGAAGCAACCGCGTTGCTGTAAACCTAAGCAACATCAACAGACACACAGAAAAAGCCGATGTAGTGATCGTCCCAGGTAAAATCCTCGCGTCCGGAACACTCAACCACTCTATAACAGTTGCCTGCTTTGAAGCTTCTAACGCTGCAAAAGCCAAATTGGCCGCCTCAAATTCTACATACATCACAATTCAAGAGCTTATGGCAAAAAATCCCACAGGCTCAAAAGTAAAAATCATCCGGTGAACAAGAAATGTCCCAAACAATAGCTAAACGCGTAAAAGCACCCAAAGTCACATACGTGAATGCTGACGGCCAAATCGTAGGCCGCATGGGTAGCAAAGTCGCCAAGTTACTCATAAACGGAGAAGAAGTTGTCATTCTAAACGCTGAAAAAGCAATTTTTAGCGGCAAGAAAAAAAGCAAAGTCGCTGAAGGCCACCTCTTCCTAGAAGTCGGCGCACCAGCACGCGGTCCCTTCCACTACCGTAGACCCGATCGTTTTCTGCGCAAAACTCTCCGCGGTATGTTACCCTTCAAACAACCCAAAGGTCAAAGCGCTTACAAACGTCTCAAAGTCTTCATGGGTGTCCCAGCAGAGTACAAAGACAAACAAATGGTGTCTTTTGTCGATGCACAAGCAAGTGATCTAAAGGGCCCCCGTTTCACCCTTGGCGAGTTCGCAAGCGAAATCGGATGGAGAAACAGGATGGAATAATATGCCAACAACTAAAAAAGTCCTCGTAGTAAGTGGAAAACGAAAAACTGCAGTTGCCCGCGCCATCATAAAACAAGGCGTCGGTAAAGTCCGCATAAACCTAACCCCAGTTGAAATTTACGAACCTGACATCGCCAAAGCTAAAATCATGGAGCCCCTCCTACAAGCAGGCGGCGAAATCTGGCAACAGGTCGATATGGACGTTAAAACAAGCGGCGGAGGCTACATGGGTCAAGCAGAAGCGGCCCGTATGGCTATAGCTAACGGTTTGCTCAAATGGACCAAAAGCACTCATCTACGCACAGTCTTTAGTGAATACGACCGCACCATGGTCGCTGGAGACAGTCGTGGTAAAGAAACCAAAAAGTTCGGCGGAGCAGGCGCACGTTCCAAGGAACAGAAGAGCTACAGATAAGGAGACAAAGCAACGTGATTATCCCAGTAAGATGCTTCACCTGCGGCAAGTTGGTTGGAGACCGATGGGACGAATTCACACGCAGAACCAAAACCGGCGAAAATGTAATTGAGGTCCTTGACAGCCTCGGTCTCAAACGCTACTGTTGCAGACGCATGTTGCTCTCAAACGTCGAAATCATCGACGAAGTCCTACGCTTCTACGAAGAAGCTGAAAAACGCAAAGAAGCTCGCAGCTTCTACTAACTTTTCTTTTATTTCTGCCAATCAAAAACATATATTCCCCAAAATTATAACCAACTTAAAGCATACTTCTAATACTCTCTGATGTGTTCTCCCCAATTATCTGCTCAAGAAATACTCAAATAAAACTCAAAAAAGCTATCGCCATAAGGCATATACCATGTAAAATGAGCCTATACCCAAAGAAGTAGTGGCTATGTTAAATACGCTGTCAATCAGGCGATCATAGTATGTATGACATTCTCTTTATCACTTTTGGCAGTGTATCAGTGCTGTTTGTTATTTTGGCTCTATTTCTTTTGAATGGAAAAGGGTTCTTTTTTGATATCGGGATATAATACCTTAAGCAAAGATCAAAGAGCAAAATACAATGAAAAAGCCCTTTGCCGTTTTATAGGCTGGTTATTAATTGTAATAGCCCTTTGTATGTTATTTTTCCCTGTCGGGCTTTATCTTGACATGATTTGGCTCGCATATTGCGGAATTGGGTTTACTCTTATATCCGTTTTTGGCGCGATTATTTATCTAAACACAGGTAATCGGTTCCATAAACAATAATGCCCAAGTATCTTTTAATGATTAATCTCTAACTGCGTAAAAACAAGATTTTTTATCGCATCGTCGAGACGTTTTGGTACTATGACTTCGTGTTCGTTGTTAAAACCTTGTTTGTAGCGCATGATGCTATCATCTCTGGCCATTTTAGTTTGTACTGTATTTAACATACTACAAACCACAATGCGGCATATCATTACACATTGCACAACTTACACAGTCTGGGCTATCAATGTAAAAACATTATTACGAATGGGTTAATATTGCTCTGCCAATCGATTACGAAAAATTTGTAGCGCGAGATAGAATGACAAACATAATTGAAACCGAAAGACTCATACTTCGTCCGCTCACCCTCGCTGACGCGGATACAGCTTATTATGGCTGGACTGGTGACCCGGAAGTGGCGAAGTATGTTAGTTGGCTTCCTCATCATTCCATTGACAACACGATAGAGTGGCTAAAGGAGATCGAATGGAAACAGGATGGCGCGGGAAATATCATCCCGAACAACAATTACATTTGGGGCTTTGTGTTGAAAGAAACCAATGAGCTGTTTGGTTCTGGTGGGCTGATTTGGGAAGAAAACTGGCAACTGTTTCAAGTTGGATACAACATTAAAAAAACACACTGGAATCGCGGATATACCACCGAAGCGATGAGAAATATTCTCAAATTTGCCGCCGAAAAACTTGCCATAAAAAAAGTCGCCGGCGGTCACGCGAAAGAGAATTTCGCATCTGCCAAAGTGCTTGAGAAACTGGGCTTTATTTATGACCGAGACGACATTACATCCCATGTTGATGGCATCAGGTTCTTTGATAGCCGGGAATATTTTTTAGATTTAGAGATGTGCGAGGCAGTTTGCTAAATAAGAGGTAGCAGAGGAACAGAAACATTTGTTGTATGTTATGTTGATAGAGAAAACTAACGTATAGCAGGCTTAACAAAGCAACAGTTGTGATTAAAATTTAAAGTTGATTATTTTGTATTATGGTGCTGAAAAAGTACTTTGTGTTGGTGTGTTTTGTGGAGCTGTTTGTATTTTTCCTCTTCTCTTTTTGAAATACAAAAATACGCATACAACCCCAATCCCTGTCACCAAAATCGATAAACTTGCTGTAATCACCCAATAACTCAAAATATTTGCCTCAACTTGGTTATCTGATGTATAGCTGATGTCATAGTTGTTATACCCTTGAGTAAACGGGGTGGTCCACGTAACCCTGTTACCTATTTGTGAGCGATACACCGAATCATGCATAGAGTCTCGATTGTATGCCCCCGAAGCATGATTGCTTGAAAATCTTACCCCATTAGAGACAAATAGCTGATCTAATTTTTCGTTGTCAACCCAAATTCCGCCACCATCGTGTGTTGCAGTATTTTTTGAAATTTCACCACCCGACAGCTTGAAAATGCCATTCCCAAGATACACTCCACCCCCATTATTATATGCAGTATTACCCGAAATCATACCGCCGCTCATATTGAAATCCCAATCAATACACACACCACCACCCAATTCAGCGGTATTACCTGAAATCATACCACTACCCACCAAACTAACTCTGCTGTAAAAAAAATTATACACTCCACCACCTTTCTCAGCGGTGTTAGCTGAAATTTCACCCCCCGACATTTCAAAATTACCACTAACGATAGTTTGACCATTGCTCACGCCACCTCCACTCCCTGTAGCCGTGTTATCTGAAATCGCACCCCCGCTCATGATAAAAACACCCTGATTCTCAACACCACCCCCCCGATCTGCGGTGTTACCCGAGATTATCCCACCTGATAAAGTAAAACTACCACTATATTGGTTGCCATACCCCACAAATTCTTTTGTGTTACTTGATGTATATTTGTACTCTATTGAAGTGGCACCGCCCCAGTTGTATATTCCACCCCCTGCAGTGGCTGTGTTGTCTGAAATTTCGCCTCCCAACATTTCAAAAGTATCCTCATTGTATACCCCGCCACCTTGATTCCATGCACTATTGCCTGAGATTTTGCCACCCAACATAGTAAACGTGCCCCTATTGAACACGCCGCCACCCTCGATGGCGTTGTTGCCTGAAATCTCACCATCATACATCAAAAAAACACCATTATTGGATATACCGCCAATGTCACTTGAGATTAACCCACTGTGCATGATAAGTTGTCCCTTCTCAGTAACACCCACTACATAGCCTCTATAGTCACAGGCATGGGTTATACCTATGCCATCAAGCTCCAATATGGCATCGTCATTAACAGTAATAGTACTCACACTAAACTCCCCAACCATAAACTGTACTGTTCCATGTGCAGTACCAATAAGCTTGTAGTAGTTTGTTGCTTTGTTGCTTGTGAGTATGATGTTTTTGTTAGCCGGAATGATAAGAGTGGTATCTGTTAGGGTGATGTCATTGTTTAGAGCAATGATGAATTGTTTTTTAGTTGGCGCATTGTTGATTGCCTCTCTAAGCTCAGTTTCATTACTGACAATTTTATTAGGATTCCCTGATGCACTATTAACTGTAGGAGTAAAACAAGAAAAAACTAGAACTATTGTAAACAGTAAAACAACAAACCTCAGTCCTTGCCTACTATAAAAACATCGTATCTTAGATTTGGGCTCTACACTCATATCGATTCCTTCTATAGCTTATCTTTCCCTGTTTATTTCGTTTCCTTTTGAAAACTATTTACCTTATAGACGGCGTATCTTTTAGTTTAGCATAAATTTCTGTTGTCTTTGCATACATTATGCTTCATAAGATAGTCCTGTGTTGTTACACCATTCTTTTGCGATTGCTACATACTCTTTATGTTTAAATTTCTCCCAAGCTTCGCTTAGTCCAGTATTGAGACAAGTATCTCTAAATCGTCTAAACGCTCCTTTACCACTCAAGGCAACTATTAACCTGTGTTGTAGCTGTGCATCAGCGATTTGTTTAGCAAAGTCGGTCATAATTTCATATTCATTGATATCTTGAGCCGTTGGAGAAGCTACCCAAACATCCGCTTCATACTTTTTTACATCTACCGCATCGCCAAAATTCTCGTTATAATACTCGAATTCTCCTGTTTCCTTATTATAAAACAAACGCGATCCGGCCGTTATATCTTTAAATTCTTCAGCAACTTCCTTCAAAGATAACTTTTTCATGGCTCCACTCTCTTCTGATATTTGCTGTACTTCTTTATTTTTTAAAGGTTTGAAAGGGTTTCGTTTATGCGTTACGTTTTACATTGTTACCCTGTGTTTTTCACCCTGTTACTGCTGATTTTTAGCAAATTTTTTCTCACTGCTCTGAGAGTTTAGCCTGTCAAAAGCCGTGAGTTTTATTCAGATTTATGTGCTTCAAGATATACAAGCGGAAAAGCCGCATGTAATACTTGCCATCGCTTCACCCAAAAACCGTTCTGCTCAATAAAGGTAACGTACTCAGTTGGGCTCCATCTTGAATAGGTTTCAAACCCGATAAACTTTAATATTTTTGCATTTAAGTTCCAATTTGAATCACGTAAATGACCCTGTGAATAAGTAGGTGCGATAAGTAGCCCCTTTGGTTTTAACACCCTTGAAATATTGCTAAGCACCTTAACAGGGTCAGGTACAATATGGAGTGCATTTGAGATTATGACTGCATCAAAGGTATTATCCTCAAAAGAAAGTCCAGTCGCATCCTCTATTGAAAACCGTACATTGCCCGGCGCTTTTTTCTTTCTTGCAACTTCAACCATTTTAGGAGAAAAATCAACCGCTTCCACTGAACGTACACCTGAAGCTATGTTTATAGCAATCAATCCTGTTCCTGTTGCAACCTCCAAAACATCCATAGCAGACAATAACGAACTTGACATTAGCTGATACATTTCTAAGTAGGCTCTATGGTTGAACCGTTTAATCTCAAAGTCATAGAACTTTGCATAACGATTCCAAAACCCTTTGTTATTATGTCTTTCACCCAATACCTATCCTTCCAACAGCAACATGTCAATGCTCAAGCAACAAATTGTTGAACCCACCTATCTTACTTTTGGCAGGTGAAAGTTTTGATAACTCCATCAAAACTAAAGCGAGTGCATTTCAAATTACCCGTCTCATCACGTGAAGACATCATTATTTTTCGAATTAATACTTTTTTTAACAGAAAAAAGATTCACTTTAACGCTTTTTTGGTTACTAAAAGAATAAACCTTTTCAGCAAGAGTATTTGTGCAACTTGGCTGAAATTTTATTTTTGTGGGATGTAGTGTAATATCTGCCATATTACACCGAACTTATCCTTGACCATGCCGTACCACTCGCTGAAAAAGGCTTTTTGAAGCTCCATATAGACCTCACCGCCCTCTTTTAACTCGTTAAACAACCTCGTAACTTCATCTTTATTATCAGTACTGATGGTTGGTGTTATATTATCTCCCTTAGTAAGCGGTGAACCGGAGGGCATATCCATAAACATTACCGTCATGCCGCCAATTGGTATTCCAGCATACATTATTCTGTTGCGGTCCACTTCTTTCAAAGGATAATTTGGATCAGGTGGCGCGTCTGCATAAGTCATAAGGTTTCCAATCTCGGATTTGAATACTTTTGCATAAAACTCTACCGCTTCACGGCAGTTACCGTCAAAATTGATAAACATTTCAAGTTGCATGGTAATGCTCTCATTATTCTTTATTTACGACTTTTCGTCGCAAGTAAATTCTGACGTGCAACCTTATAAAATCTATCCCAAACGGGTCTGTCACCTTATAGTGGGATTTGGGCTTACGTTAACACTTGTGAGATAAATATATTGTAGAGGGATCTTTGGCTGATATAGACAGTAATTAGAAGACACCTCAGCGGTTATTGGTGGCTTTAGCGGGTCTGTTTTGCTTGTAACTTGGTTGTATATTTCAAAATTTAATGGTAAAATTGCTTAGGTGAAGCTTGTCAGGGTCAGATTTTCAGATGGTGGCTCAGCAGTGCCCAATATGTATGTTGGGTGTTTCTCTAGATTTAATTCTGCAGTGTAGGGCGTCTTGTAGTAGGACAGTATGGTGTTTGCTCTGCGCTGGGTTATTTCTTTGAGTGCGGTGTTTTTGATGTTGTTTTCATGATTGGGCTGTGTTGCAAGAACTATGATTTGATTTTTCTTGGCAAAGCTAATCAGATAGTCTATAATTTGTCCGTAGACTTTTTGTGCTTCTTCTCTTGAAATTGTGCTGTTCAAGAATAGGTTAGTTATGTCGGAGATGACTACAAGTTTTGCGTTATAGGCTTTTACTTTTTCTTCGAGTTTATCTATTATAAGTGAGGCTAGCTGATAGGCTGTGAATGCTGCAAAGTTGATAATACGTTTACGTGCGGTTATGGGGTTTAGGTGGTTTATTTGAGCCAATCGGGCGATGTTGTCTTGTGTAAATGTGTTTGCACAGTCGATGTATATGATGTTGCTCTCCAATCCGCCCAGCTGAATTGGGAGTTGGGCTCTAATGCAGAGCAGAGCTGTAAGCGAGGTAACGGAGGCTGAACCATAAATAAGAGCAAATTCGCCTAGTGTAAATCCTGGAAAAAGTTCATCGATTTCAGGTGTGTTGAAAGCAAGTTTCTGTTGGACTGCTTGCGGTTTAACGATTACGTTTTGCAACATCTTTTTGCGCTCCGTTGTCACAAAACAGCATTCGACTGAGGTTTCTTTTTAAATCATCCCTGAAACGACCCTGCCCAAGAGGGGAGAGGTCACTGAAACTGAACCTATTATGCCTGTTTAAGTTGGTTTTCGCGTAGCTCTTTTTGTAGCCTAAGCATAGCTGAAGCCAAGGTTGATAGAAAAACAATCGCAATAGCAAACACGACAATGCCCACTTTGTACATGAACTCTATATCCACATAGATAACAACAAACATAGTCACCAGCATCAGAACTAAAATTAGCCCTTCTTGAATTCCATGGAAGACTCTGAGGTTCCCAAAACTCACTTAAGCACCTTCTGCTGTTTGCAGAGCACAGCAGACACATATTAATTTTCTGTCCCAGAGTTCCATAGTTACCTTCTACATTATTGACTGTGCCCGAAGATGTTTTATGATGCTTCTTGTATTGTGTTCATTGGCATCTAGTGAGGTTGTAACTGGAGCAAAGAAGTGGGGTTGATGTAGTGTGAGGCGTGTATGTAGTGTAGTGGGTTTGGTTTTTGTGTGCTTGTTGATTTGTTGTTTGTTTGCTGGTTGTTCTGTTTTGGGGGAGTTTGTGTCCCCGCCGGAGGAGGATGTTTGGGTTAGGCTTGCATCGTTGCAGCAAGCACGATGCGAGTTGGGTGCTGCGGTAGTGGATGGTAAAATCTATGCTATGGGCGGTACGGTGATTACTATCCCAAGTCCTTGGCGTGTTGAGCGTGAAGTGGTGGCTACAAATGAGATGTATGATCCCGTAACTAACCGATGGTCCTATCAAACGCCAATGCCGGCTCCTAGCAATAATTTTGCAGTTGCTGTTTTTGAAGATAAAATTTACTGCATAGGCGGTGATGGGTCAAGTGCGTTTAACTGGGTTTATGATCCTGTATTAGATACTTGGGCGAGTAGAGCGGTTATGCCGTTTTCTCAAGAGGGGGCACAGGCAAATGTTGTGGGTGGGAAAATATATGTGCTTGGAGGCTCTTTGGATGGTTCGTTTAATTGGGTTTATGATCCCCTGGCGGATAGTTGGTCTCAGGGTACTTTGATGCCTGAGGGATTTAGGGGTGTTTCTACGGTCTATGGTGATAAAATTTATGTGATTGGTGCTTATGCCAATCCAAGCTATTGGGACGGTGGTGCTGATTTTAACGTTACCAGTGAGGTAACAACTTTGGTTCAAGTTTATGACCCAGAAAAAGATGTATGGAATGTGGTTGCAACGGGTGGTCCTTGGTGTGAGCGTCTTTTTACCATATCGACTTCAGGGGTTTATGCTCCGCCAAAAATCTATTGCCTTGCCCACTCGCAGAAGAATCTAGGTGTCTATACTGGTGTGGGGTCTGTTGTTTATGCGGAGCATATTGCTTTTGATTTGGAGACTAAGAGTTGGGAGCATGTTGCATGGTTGCCGGTGACGCGTGCGGAATTTGCTTTGGGTGTTGTGGATGATTTAATATATGTTATTGGCGGTTATACGCCTGTTTCTTATTATGGTAATCCCCGGTATCCTATGCGTGTTGTGTCGGGGGTTGTTGAGCGGTATACTCCGTTGGGTTATGGGCGGGTTGCGCCTGAGGTTTGTGTTTTGTCTCTTGAAGATATGGGTATGTATGGTCCTGAGGAGGTGTCTTTGGTTTTTGGTTTGAATCGTCCTGTGGTTTGGATGGGCTATAGTCTTGATGGGCAAGCTAACATGACAATTGAGGGTAATGTTACTTTGCCGGGATTATCCACTGGGCGTCATAGTGTTAGGGTGTTTGCGCAGGATGAGTATGGAAACATGGGCGTTTCTGAAGCTATAACTTTCTCTGTTATTGATGAGGAGCATATCTCCATGTTTTTTATCATTGCTGTGGTGGTTGTTGTGGTGGTTGTTGCTGTTGTTGTTTTTTATGAAAAACCTAGTCACTAAGCCATTAAAATGATCATTAAAACGACCATAAACTCTTATGTTCTTTTAAAAAACGGTAACAAAAACCCAAAAAACCCAACCCCACAGCCCAAATCAGCCCAAAAACCAAAAACCATCCACAGCCAAACAACCAACAACAACACCATACCCTGCCAAACCAACCACCCGACCAAGCACCAACCACACACAACAAACCACTAACTACTAACCCTAGCAAATGATGCAACACTATACCCTGCATTGCGCAAAATTCCCGCCATATCATCCAACGACAACTCTGCCACAACTCCCCTCCGCCGTAACACAACAGGTTTTTTTGAAAATCCCTCCTCAACATACAACTCATCACAAACCAACAAATGCCAAATAACCGTCAACATCTTACGCGCCATCGCAGTATAGGCCGTATTAGCCCCATGACGAGCAGAAACCCGCAAAAACATCTCCCGAAAAACACTCCCCCGAACATTAACCGCACAATGCGCCACAGCAATCATATCACGCCTAAGCCACTTCGACCCCCGCTTAGTAATCCGACCCAACACCGTCACACCAGCCGACTGATGCACCGACGGAACTAACCCCGCCCAAGCCGCAATCTGCTTCCCACAACTAAATCGCGCGGCATCACCAATCTCTGCTAAAATAGATGCCGCCGACCCCTTGCCCACACCCGGCACCGAAGCCACAATAGCCAAAGCATGCTCATTAACCCGCAACTCAATTCTAGCGGAAACCTCAACAATCTTTTGCTCCAAATGCACAATAGACTCCGTCAACTCACGGAGTATGAACATATCATTCTCACTCAAAGAGCCCCTTGCTACCGCCAAAATCTCCTCTTCCCGATTAGCTAACCATCCATTTTTGGTCTCAGCTAAAATAGCCTCAACTGATTTCCCAGCTGCCAATCCCCGCAAAATCTCCGACCCCGCCTTACCAAACACATCACTTAACCTGCTACCCAAACAGATATCCACACGCCTAAGCAGGCCTTGACAGCGGTTCTTAAACTGAGTTTGATTCTGTACATACTTTGTTCTAAGGCGAGTTAATTCCCGCAGTTCCCGAATCACCTTAGGCGGTACATAGCTGGGTTTAATTAACTTGGCCCGCAACAAATATGCCAGCCACTCTGAATCCAGTTGATCGGTTTTCCGGCCGGGTATGGCTTTTACACGGTAAGCATTAGCCAATGTAACTAGAAAGCCTGAGTCTTCTAATGCTAAGTAGTACTATCCAAAAAATGCTGGTGGATTCCATGGTGACTTTTAGGCAGTGGTTTTGTTTTAGCCATTTTTTTAATTGTGTTATTTCGTCTTGGTGATTTTTGAATTTTCGGGTTTGTTTCTCATCTGTTTGTCCATCTAGAACCGTTGCTACCAAGGTATCTCGATGGACATCAATTCCACAAAACTTTTCTGTCATAACAACCAGCTCAGAGTGGAAGGGCTAAGAGATGCTCTCTGGCTATGATAGCACTTTTTTATCCGAGCTCTGGGCCCAAAGCCATCTATCCGCAAAAGAGCACACACCAGTTTGTGGTCGAGGTCTATTACGCCTCAAAATAACATCGGTGTTTCTCTTAACCCTCCCTAAACCAATAACAGCTCAGCCGCAGGAAAAAAGGTTTTTCATAGCACTTCTATAAAGCTTGCTTTATGAGGGTTTGTGGGGGTTTGTTGTTGTTTTTAAGAAAAAGCAGGCGTACGTAATGCACTTCGAAATCACACTATAACCTTGTGGGATATTCACTAGATATCGCTGTTTTATCTCGGAGGGTTTTCTGTTTTTCTATATTTGGTGCTGGTCTTGGGTAAAATCAGTGGATTGCCTGTTTATTTAAACAGATTTGTAGCAATAGTCTAAACCCCTAAGAGATAACATAAGCTTTTATACGTATGGTGATGAATGTTTTAGCTGAGTAACCGACAAGAGGGGAAAGGACTAAGTGCCGTACATTAAAAAAATCGAGTTAAAAGGCTTTAAGTCTTTTGGCCCCCAAACAGTCAAGGTTAACCTTGATAAGGGCTTCACAGCCATAACTGGGCCAAATGGAAGCGGCAAAACCAATATCATGGATGCTCTTCTTTTCTCGTTGGGTGAACTCAGTACTAAACGTCTTCGCGCAGAAAACAGCGCAAAACTAATTTTTCACGGTTCTGAGAGAGGCGGCTTAGAAAAAGCCAAGATGGCCAAAGTTGTGGTGCAATTTGACAACACCGATGGGGTCATGCCTGTAGAAACCACCACGGTTACCATCTCACGCGAGGTATATCGTAACGGGCAGAGTGTTTATCGGCTAAACGGACGCCGCATGAGCCGCACCCATATAACCGAAACCCTCTCAGTGGCAGCCATCTCAAGCATGAGCCAAAACATCATCCCCCAAGGCACCATCACCCGCCTAACCGATCTCACTGCTCCTGAGCGGCGCAAAATTATCGAAGATCTCATAGGTATTGCGCAATACGATGAAGAAAAAACCGAAGCCGAAGAAAAACTTCGAGCCGCCGACATCTCTATTCGCACCGCTATGGGCCGAATCGATGAAGTCCAAAAACGTCTCGATGACCTAGAGCGCGAACGCAACCAACTGTTGCGCTACAGCTTTATCCAAACCGAAACCCGCAAATTCCAAGCCGTAAAAGTCTCAAGCGACATCGAGCATCAAAACCAAAAAGTCATCGAAAACACCACCCAAACCCAAAAAGTACAAGAACGCGTCGACAAACTCAAAGAACAACGCGATCTGCGACGCAGCAAACGCCACGAAATTGAGGGTGAGTGGCGTAAACTCAGCGGAGAGGGTCTAGAACAAGGCGGCAGCGAAGTGCTGCGGGTACAAATAAAAATCGGCGAATTAAAATCCAAACTAACTGAGCTTAACTCCAAAATCAATTCCGGCCAATCCAGCATTGATAGCTTCAAACGGGTACGAGAAAACAACGAAGCCCAACACGAAACCCTCCAAAAAGAAATTCATGAGAACCGTCTAAAAATCCGACAGTACCGAAGCGAACTCGAAAAACTCAAAACCCAGCTCAGCGAAAAACAAGCCCAACATGAAACAATGGCCAAAGAAACCGCCCAACTCTGGGGCGGTCTAGATGATAACAACCAACAAATACACAAACTAAACGGCGAAATCGAGGGCTATGTGAAACGCTTAGCCTTTCTGCGCTCAGAATACAAACAAGACAAAGCCGCCCTGCGTCTCTGTAGAGGCCGAATCAAAAACCTAAATGTGCGAAAAGAAAAATTCATCCAAAGCCACACAGAAATCGAAAAATCCCTCTCAGAACTCGAACAAGTACAAAAAGACCAAAAAAACCAACTCAAAAACCTCGAACAAACCATCGAGCGCAAAAACCTCCAAAGAGACACCGTATCCAAAGAAATCTTGGATGCAGAAAAAATCGCCAGCTCCGCCAAAGACGCCGTTATCGAGTTCGCAACTCAGCGAAGCATAGCTGCAACTATTGCAGCCGAAGAAAAAGCCCTGCGCAGTATTGAGGAAATGGGCAAAGTAGGCGCCATTAATGGTATCCATGGTCGGCTCCGTGAACTGGTAAAAATAGACAAAACCTACAAAAAAGCAATCGATGCCGCTGCCACAGGCTGGATGGAAGCCCTTATCGTCAAAGATATCGACACTGCCTTTACATGCACCGAAACCCTTCGACGCATGAAACTGGGCCGAATCAAACTCATCCCCCTGCAAGGTGCTATCAACCCCAAAAACAAACCCGCACCCAAACGCGATGGCATATTGGGCCCCCTGAGCAGTTTTATAAAATATGGCTCAAACATTGATTTTGCCATAAACTATGTGTTTGGCGACACCCTAGTGGCCTCCAACGACAAAACCGCATTTGCCCTATCAAATGAAGGTTTTCGTGCAGTCACCCTAAATGGTGATCTCTACGAACCCGGCGCATTTGAAAGCGGCTACTACCGAGCGCCTATAGACTTCTCCACCATAATCCCAAGTGAGAACGCCCTAAAAAGCCTCGACGAAGCCGTTAGAGCCCTTCAAGCCCATCTCACCCAGCGAAGCACCGACATCATAGATATTGAAGAAGAACTCGAACACGCCAAAACCGATATGATTCGCCTAACAGAAGGTATCGCAACCCTAGAGCGCGAAATTATTAGAGTTCGCCGTGGTGTTAAACGCACCCAATTCAACATCCGCTATATCGACAAATATGGCGGCAAACTCGAACGTGAAGCAGCCGCCTTCAAAGGCCGCATGCTGGTCTATCGTAACGAACGCACCAACATCCAAACCCATCTCAAACGTATCCACACCGAAATTTCTGCACTGCGCCTAAAAACCGATGTAGAACACATAAAAGAACTAGAAGTCCAACGAGAAAAATTCGGTGAAGAAGCCAACACCCTGCGTCAACGCATCGGTTCACTACAAACCGAAATCAACACCAACCAATCCCAATTCGACCACGTTTTACGTATAGGCTACAAAAACACCAAAATCCAACTAACCAAACTAGATCAACAACAAGAAAAACTCCAAAAAGAAGTCACCGACGCCATCATAGAGCGCGACCAAGCAAAAACAGAAGTCGATGAACTCGAAAAAAACCGGATTGATCTCTCCAATGCTTTGCTCTCCGCACGAGAAGAAGCCCAAAAATTCACCTCCCAAATAGACACCATAGACGCAGAATTACGTGTCTTTGATGTAGAGTACGAACAAGCCGATCGACTGCGAAACCAACTCCAACTCGGCATGGAAACCGCCCAGTTGCGTCTCCAACAACTCCAAACCCAGCTCAAACAATACGGATATGACCAACCCCTTGAGGTTAATGAACGCCAACTACAAGACGCCGAAACAACTATCCGTATGATGCAATTTGAGATGGACCGTATTGGTGCTGTTAACCAACTCGCCGCCCAACACTACGCCGACCAAATCAGCCGCTACCGCGAGCTCTCGGTGCGTCTAAACGAGCTCGAACGAGAAAAACAAGCCATCGTAGCATTTATGGATGAGATCGAAGCAAAGAAACGCAAAGTTTTCATGACCGCGTTTGAAAAAATTAACGCCAGTTTAACTGTTTACTTTAGCAAAATGACCGGCGGCGGCGAAGCCACCCTTAAACTAGAAAATCCTGAAGAGCCCTTTAGTGGTGGTATTGATATGGTCGTTCAGTTTCCCAACAAACCCTCCATTGTTGTCAGCGGTGCCAGCGGTGGTGAACGTTCCATATCAGCAGTTGCCTTTATATTCTCACTCAAAGAATTCTCCCCCGCGGCATTCTATGTTCTAGACGAAGTCGATGCACACCTAGACGCTTTTCACACAACCAAACTTGCCGAAACTCTGCTCGAAGAAGCAGGTAAAACGCAATTCATAATTATCAGCCTACGCCCCGAAATGGTCAACAAAGCCCAAAAAGTATATGGTGTCTATGAACGAAACGGCATCTCAAATGTAGTAACAGCCAAATTCCCAGCGGAGGCCTCAACACAGTAATGTCCTCAACCGCTCCTGCCGTATCTCGACGACCCTTCTATCTGCGTCCGCCTTGGAATATTTTATTTGAAATAAGCAAACTCGAAAAACTCACCCCCTGGAACGTCAACATAGCCTACTTGTTACGTACCTTTTTACTTGAAATGGAAAAAAATGCGCCTGAAAAAGTAGACTTCCGAGCCTCAGGCGTCGCCTTGGACTCATCCGCACTGATCTATCTTATGAAATCTAAGCTCCTTCTAACCCTGCAAGAACCCCCCCATCCCCCCCCCAAAAGACCCCCCCCCATATGACCCCCCCC
>JAIRQQ010000006.1 GCA_031256395.1 Nitrososphaerota archaeon | reverse complement strand
GTTTTTGCTTTTCTAGTGTCTTATGGGCGATTTTTTGAGTGCACCTGAAAAACACGTAAATTTAACTAAAAACTCAACCCAGTATACAGGGAATTATCTTCGTTCTTGCGCAGTCTGATTATTTAATCAAAGACTACTCTACGTTTTAACTTGTAATATGTCTGCTTTTATGCCGCACAGTAAGGAGTACCATAGCTATCATTATCAACTCAAAAATGGCTGTGTTGGTGTCTATAGAAAAAGAAAAGTGTGATGGACATAATCGTCCAGTGTTGGTGTAGTAGTTGTGTGTTGCTATCCGAATAGTGCTTGTCCGTTATTTTCTTGGTCGTCTTCTTCGTTGTTGAAGTACCAATTTACGTCTTCTTCTTTGTTGCCTTTGCGTAACCAGGCGGCTCTGATGTTGTTGCCGGGTAAAATATAGCGCCAAGTAAATTCGTGGCCTGTTTTGTCGCGGTTGCGTATTCTGAGACACACTCGATAGACTGATGAGCCCAATTGTACTGAGGGTGCTAACCACTTTTTATTGTAAACTCGTCCCCAATTTGGGGATTTGTCTGGTCCGCCATCGCGCAGGTCTTTTGTGGGTTTTACTCCCCAATCTTTTGATTGTGTTTTTGTATTTAGGTTGGTGGTGCTAACGTTGCCCACTACCACGATTTCGCCGCGCACATCTCGTCCACTGTGAATATCATATAGGGTTGGTAGTTCTTTTCCTTGGCTGTCAAATTTTGTGTAACAACCCGAAACTACAACGTTGTGTGAGCCTGAGCAATTAAAGATGTTAATTGTTGTGCCGCTGTTGGGTACCATTCTTTTTACTTTGTGCTCTCCGCTTTTCCAAAAAACGGCGTCTCGTGGTCGTCCATCAAGTCTTAGGGCCCCATAGCTCACTATCACGCCGTTTACGTCGGTTTGTAGTTTGCCGGTTTCTAGGTTTGTGACGGTGTATTGGCGTTTGTAATTATTTGCCATTGTTCGTTTGTGATTTAGTTGTTTTACGCAGTATTGGTAATCTGTGTCATCGGGGTTTCGGGCTGCGCTTTGTTCAAATAGTGTTTTTGCGGCGGTTTCATAGCTGCCTCCTTTGCAGACGCAATCTGAGATGTAGTCTACGTTGTTTTTGTTTTTGTTGAATTCTGATTTGACGCTAAACATTGATGCTGAGGCTTCAAAGGAGGCCATCATGCGTTTATCGGTTCCTTTGAGATTTTCAACTAGGTAGAGTTGGCGTCCATAGGATACGCTGTCTACAAAAATGATTGGGTTGGTGCCAAATTCTTTTTTGATATCCTCCACGTTAACAGAGTCTGCAAATAATGTGGAGAGATCGGTGGGGCATCTTGCGGTGACGGTGTAGAAGATTTGTGAGAAATCAGTCATGAAATAGATGGAGTGTTTGTTGCTTTCTTGTTTAAATTTGGCGGCTGCGGTAATTCCTGCAAAGCTGCCTGAGCAGCCTGCTTCTATGGTCATCTCGTCTGTGCTTATGCTTAGTTTGGATGTGTCGACAAAGATTGTCTGCATGGGTCGGCTTCCAAAATTGGCTAGTACATCATTTATGGCATTATTTACTGGTCCTGCCAGAGTTCCGTCGTGATCGGGTGATACTACTCGATCATATCCGCCTGTAATTTTGGCGGTGCTGATATCGACATCGATTGTTACTTTTCCTCTGGGCAGGGTTGATTCTTTGGGTTTGGCGGTTCCTAATCTTGAATCTACCACCAGTAACATACCTGGATAAACTCCGTATCGGCCACAGGTTGTGATGAGATCAATCGCGGCATCTTTGCGGCTAACTGGCTCATAGGTGATTAGATATTCGCCCTCGATGCGGTTGTTGCGTTTTTCTTCATCAATGGCTTTTTGTATAATATCTTCTGAGAGTACTAGGTTTTTTAAATAATTGTTGATGTCTTGTTTGCGTTTTGTTTGATATGTTTGTTCATCAAAATCTACTATCCATCGTTTGTTTAGGGCTGTGGTGGTGTTGTAGCGTCCGGTACCGGTTAATCCGGGGTTGCTGGCAATGTATAAATTGGCACATATGCCTGCTGGGATTGTTGGCAGTGATGTGAACAGGTTGTTTAGTGCTGTGCCTGTCATTTGGTTGTTTTTGCAGTTTAGGTAGGTGAGTTTGGAGAGTCCGCTAACACTTAGATTTGCTAGTTTATTCTCTGAGCAATAGATGCTTGTCAATAACGTACAGTTGCTAATAGTCAAACTTGATATGTTGTTGCCATAGCAGCTCAGATAAGTCAAATTAGCAAACCCCTGCAGGTTTAATCCGGTCAAATAATTATTTGAACAATAAAGTTGCTTTAATCCACTACAGCCGCTAAGGGTCAAACTTGTTAAATTGTTGTTATGACACCGCAGGTCTACAAGACTGCCAAGTCCGTTAACGTTCAAACTGGTTAGTTTGTTGCCATAGCAGTGCAGATAGGTCAGTTTGCTAAATCCGCTAACGTTTAGGCTTGTTAGGTTGTTATTGTAGCAGTAAAAACACGATAGGGATGTGTCGCCTGTTAGGTTTAGGCTTGTTAGATTGTTGTTGTTGTTGCAGCTTAGATTTGTTAGTTTGCTAAGTCCATTAACGCTCAAGCTTGTTAATTTGTTGGATGTGCAGGCGAGGGTGAATAATGCCGTGTTTCCCGTTACATTTAGACTGGTTAGTTGGTTGGTGTTGCAGCGTAGTTCGGTGAGTTTGGTGAGTCCGCTGAGGTTTAGGGTTGTTAGTTGATTGTTGGAGCAATCCAGTGTTACTAGTGCAGTGTTTCCGTTTAGGTTTAGCGTGGTTAGTTGGTTGTCGGTGCATTTTAGGTAGGTGATGGTGGTGCCGGTTATGGTTATGGTGCGCGGTGTTGTGCTGGTATAGTTATGGGTGCAGACACACTCACTTCCCACAGGGAGGGTGTAGGTGTTGCTTTTTGTATTGCCCCAATTAATTGAAACTGGGCCGGAGCCTTTTAAAATAATACTTACGTTGATTTTCGCTGTTGTCAACAACATTGTTGCCATAATACATCAGCAAGCCTACGACTGTCTTGTAATTAAATATACCTGATTGCGCGGTATTGGCCAAAATTCTTGGGTAATTTGGGTACTTTAGTGGTTGTTTGGTTTGTTGTGTTAATGCGGGCTGAGTTTTTGGTGTGTTTTATATATTATATATAGTTATATATAGTTATGTACGGTTATTAACATTTATTAACGGTTGTAAACATTGATAGTTTATCATTGCTACAGACATGAGGCGTATGACACGTAAACACAGCTTTAATCTGACTGAACTAGTCAGCGACTTTAATCGCTTACACATCCTAACCATGCTCTACCAAGGCCCCACCCACGGATATCAAATCATAAACCAATACAAACACAACTTTAAAAAAGAACTCAGCCCAAGCGCAGTCTACCCCTTTCTCCACCAACTAGAAGAAAAACACTACATAAAACGCACCACAACAGTCAACGAATCAAAACTACGCAACACATTCGAACTAACCCCCACCGGCCAAGCATTGTGCCGTAACCTCTTTAGATACTTTACCGAAATCCACGCCACCGCCTTTAAAATCATGCTACAAACCTGCACGCATTGCAACAGCCAAATCTACAAAGGAGCCCACCACGAAACCATAAACGGCACCAAACAACCCTTCTGCTGCATCCACTGCGCAAGCACATACAAACAAACCGTACACACCCAACAACAACAAACAACAACAATCCAGCACACGCCATCAACCAGTCCTGATGCCTTTGTTGATGCTAAACTCTGAGCACAATCAGTGTATGAATTTCTAAATAATGCCCACCCTGTTTTCTTGACGTCTATGCTACTCTTTAGATTTTTTGGTCAGTCAAAAATTCGTGTGTTTATGGATAATATTCAAGTTAGCAATAAGTAACCTTATAAACCATTAATTAATAGTAAAAACTTGTGAGAGGGGATCGAAATATCTCATCATATCACCTGACAGATATCTTCCCCTTAAATCCCCTCTCACACACCCCAATACCACCCAAAGACAGTAAAAAACAAATCGCCCACAAAAAACACAACCCACTCACAACCCATTCAATAAACCTAAACCCACAACATCTGATATTGCGCCACTAACAAAACCCCCTATGCCAACAGTTGTATCGATATGATCGTTTATTGGCCGATAATATTGTGAGTGGTCGCTTATGCAATTCTT
This sequence comes from Nitrososphaerota archaeon, assembly GCA_031256395.1. Lineage (GTDB taxonomy): Archaea > Thermoproteota > Bathyarchaeia > Bathyarchaeales > Bathycorpusculaceae > Bathycorpusculum. The sequence continues at coordinate 3,482 of JAIRQQ010000006.1, read as the reverse complement.
TCAGTAATCTCATCATACGCACTATTGTTGTTAGTTTGGGAGTCTGTAACAATAAAAAAGAGTTAGAAGCTTGTTTTTCTAAAAATTGCTTTTGATGTTGTCTCATTAAGTGATTTGCTTTTTTATTTGCTCTATTACTGTGTCTAAGGTATTTTCTATGCTCACTGCCTTTTCAAGGATAACTTTGCCTGAGGCTAGTTGTGTTTTAAAGGTGTACCCCTTGTCAAAAGGTTGCTGATTTCCGCTTCGTTGACTATTACTTGACTTTTGTCAAATCCCACACGTATATAGGGCCATATCCATGGCGGAAAATCATTTATATCGTCGTCGGGGCATATCTTGCCTGTTGTACTGCCTGCGCCGCCGATTGTTTGAACTGCACGGAAACGTTCGAGCACATCTACAACTTTTACGGCTTCTGCTTTAGAGAGTGTTACAATTTCTTTCTTTTCTATGGCTATTTTTGCTGTCATACACATCACAAAATTAGCTTAAGCAATGTGTCTTAATAAAAGTATCAGAGTTGTATTTTTATGAGTTTTATCGATTATCTAATTTTCTTTGTTTGCTGCTTTTATATTTTGGTATGGTTGCTGTTTCTCTCCGTATTCAGATAAAGTTTATGTGCCTTAAACTGTGCCGCTTTTTACAAAATACCTATTTTGGTGCGATGTGCTTACAACAAGCATTTGTTCTTGTCTTATTGATATTTGTTATTGCCGTTTGAAATGGTTCTGAGGCGTTGGTGGATGCAGTAACTGTCTATCTCGGCTTCAATTCTACACATCGGCATACTCTTTTCAAGGTGGCAGTTGGTTTTGCAGGCTTTGCATTTGGTTTCGTGGATCTGCTTTAGTGCATCATGCTTAACGTCAATTGGTTGTGTGTTGTCTAAGATTGTTTTGTAGTCTGTTACTTCGCATTCTTCATTATTCTGGCAAGGCAGATTGCGGTCATCCTCAAAATGATTCAGGCAATTGTTGCAGTAAGCATATATTTCTATGTGGTACTTGTTAAGTTTAGAATTACTCATAAGCTACGCCTGTGGTTTATTTGGGTGATTTGGGCGGGGTGCACTTGTTTGATGGTTTGACTGTGGTTAAAAGTGGGGTGTGTTGTTTGTTTGACATGTTACCGCTCCCTATTACAAGTAATTACAGTTAAATAATGTTATTGCTTATAAATGCTTCTAATTTAGTTTTTTAATACTATTTCCAATAAAAACACATGTAAAAATTGGAAATATTGTTTTTTATTTGTTATGACATTTAAAAAAAAGAGATGTTGATAAATAGTCAAATAGACAAATGAATACACGCAAGAGAGGTCAAATAATGTCTACTAAAGCTAAAAAACAAAGCACATACAGCTTCCCCTACAGCGTAAGAGAATGGCTAAACCAATTCCTAAACAACAACAAAGAAGACCTCAGCTTACTAGGCATAACAAACGAAACCCGACTCTTCGAAGTCCTAGCAAGAAACGGCGAACCAGCAGTAACCAAACTACTAGCCCAAATACGCGAAAACCGAAAAGCAAACACAAACCCCCTACCCTAACACACAATACAAAAACAACAACCACTCAAATACAACATCAATTCACACAATTTCTATTCCCATAACTTCACAGTCTGTCTATCAAAATTTTTTGGATCACTAAAGAGCTATTTCCAGTAGTGGAACACCACTGTTAACTATAAACAACCTCAAAATTCAAAACGCTCTCATACCCAATGACAAATCTCCCCTCCCCTTCGCTCAAACTTTATGTTCAACAACAAAACCATCAATGCTAACAGCATTTAGATACAAATCCCCTATTGTCTCACCACACTCACAATAACTAAACTAAAAGTTTGATTATACCTTTAATGGATATGGTTTTTGTGGTGTGTGACCCTTCATTTGTTCCTTCGATTTCTTTACTTATGTGTTCCTTATATTTTTGGTAGTACAGTCAAATCAAACTTGGTTCCGCCTGTGCCTGTCTGTTTCAACTCACCAAATTCAACAAAAAGAGTATACGTTCCAAGTTGAGCCTCATCTAAAGCACTAATTGTCAAGGTTGTTGACTTGCTTTGATTAGGCTTAATTGTTAGACCGTCAGGGTTAAATGTTGCTTCAAACGGTTTTGCCATAGTTGGTGAATCATCATGATTGGGCCATGGCAAAACTGGGTAAGGTTTTGGCGGAGAAGTAATCATTTTTGAGACCGGTTCGCTTTCAAAGGCTCCCACCGAGAGATAAAGCGGTATTGTCCGCTCTTTTTGATTTGAACCGAGCGATAAGTCTACATTTATCGTTATAGTTTCGCCTTTGGTAATGTTGAGGTCTTCGATGGTTTCACTCGAATTGACTATTCGTGATAAACTTATGGTTAACGGTGTGCTCCCTATCTCAGTTATGATTGAGGTGGCGTTTGGATAAGGTTGCGGTATTAAGTTCATTGAGTTGTTTTCTTTGGGGCTGTTTTGGTTGATAACTCCTGTTATAATTACAACCAAAATTATGGCAATAATCATGATGCAAACTATTCTGAGCGTGGTGTTGTTCATTTTTTGGTGTACCTTTAGACTTCTGCATTGCCTGTTTTATTACTTAAAGTCGTTCACCGATGGATGGTGTGTTGATGGGGTTTAGTGGTATGGTGGTTGTTACTGTTGACGTTATATTTATCCATACGATTGAATCTTTGCCGCTTTTTTATTCGATTGGTTGCTATGGCTAATGCTGTAATAAAAAGTGCAATTAGTATTGCTATGCCCATCCATAGGGATGAGACAAATATTTGTTGTGTTATCGATGGTGCTGGTATGGGTACATCTCCATAGCGTACATTGTGAGCTGAGATGTAGTGGCTTATTCCAAGCATAAATAACCCTATTAGTATTGCTGTAATGGCGGCCAATATCATTTGTATTTTTATGCTTTTCATGTTTTCAGCTCTATCTATTGTTAAACGTAATGTCTATTATTAAATGCTATTTTTTGTATGTATCGTACTGATTATAGTACAGTATCTTGTTACTGTTGTGGTGCTAAACAAAAGAAAAAGGGTTAAATCGTAATAGTGTTTCTTCCTTGTGAGGGGGTTAGTCCGTTTACTGATAAAGACTCTGCAGAAACATTGAAAGGTACTGCGCTTGACATTTACCGTTTCATGTTAACATCAAATAAGCCCGTTGGAGTTAGAGAACTGTCAAGAGTGCTTGAACTGAGTAGTCCTTCTGTGGCTCAACATCATCTGCAACGCTTGGAAGGTATGGGCCTTGTCAGACGCGAATGTGGTGGATTTGTAGTCAATAAAGTTGTGTTGGATCGTTGCATAAAAATCAGTCGTTTTTTGATTCCTCGTTATTTCTTTGAGAGTGTTCACCTAAAGATATACATCATTTGATTTTGCCATTGTTGAAAAATTTCAGGCATAGTCAAAGCACACCACAAACGAATAGTTAAATCCACCATAACAGAACTCTTAGA
>JAIRQQ010000081.1 GCA_031256395.1 Nitrososphaerota archaeon | reverse complement strand
AAGCGTTCAAACACCTTCAAGCCTCCTTTCCAGAAATCTGGTGCCGTTAAATCTAATCCGACGATTCTGCCGAGTTCTTGGGTTGATTTGCTGCTGCCTGCTGAGAGTAGTCCCACCAGTTTGGGCACAAATTTCGTGTTTTCCTCTAGATAGCGTTCATAGAGTGAGTAAACAAACATTTGTGCATAAACATAGGGATAGTTGTAGAAGCGATAGTTTGCCATATAGTAGTGAGGTTTCATGGTCCACTCAGCATCCATCTCAGGTAACCATTCTACGGCCTCGCCAAAGATGCGGTTTCGTGCCTGTGTCCAATGTCTGCATATGGTGGGATAGTCCAAGTAGTCATCTTTTTCGATGGATTGATAGAGTGACTGCTCAAACCACACCCGAGCCGTAACTTGAAATGCCGTCATACCTGCCTCGTCTAAAACCATACAAAGCAATGCCTTCTGCTCGGTTTCTGTTTTTGCATTTTTGAGCATCAAGTCTGTGAGTAAAAGCTCACCAAAAATTGAGGCTGTTTCAGCAACAGTCGAGGGGACATTGGTGTTTAGGCGTGTTTGGTTTCTGGTCATGTACCAATCATGGGTAGCGTGTCCTAATTCATGTGCCAATGTAAAGACATCACTAAGCGTACCATTGAAACTCTGCAGAATATAGGCCGATTTGGCGTTGTAGTCACTTGCACAAAAGGCTCCATTGCGTTTGCCAAACCGCGGCGAGGCATCAATGCGGCAGTTTTGAAACATTTCTTTTACCGCTTCAGCATAGTTGGGATCAAAGCGGCTATAGGCTTCTGTAATTATATTCTGAGCCTCGGTGTAGCTAAATTTCTGCTCAGGCATGTTCGGTAAGGGGGCTGTTATATCATAGTTAGCCAGCACAGGTAACCCCATAAATTTCGCCTTCAATTTGAGGTAGCGCCGATAGACCGCGGAACCTTCCTCGATGGTTCTAAGCAGGTTATCAATTATGTTCTGTTGGGTATTGTTGCTTATCAAGCTGGATTCCATAGGCGAGCTATACTTTCGTCGTTTAGAAATCGCTACCCAATCATTGCAGATGCTTCGAAGAGCCGCTGAAAAGATCTCACCATCGCTACCCAAAAGCCCATAAATTGCCTGATTTGCGGATTTGCGTGTTGCACGATCAAGATGAGCAAACAATCCATTAGCTTCCCCATAGCTAAGGGTCTTTTTCTCCCCCAAAATTGACACCTCAAAGAGACGGGTGTTTAACCATTTGCTCTGCAACTCCTCCCAAGCATTAACCCCAAACTGATCCTTCTCGATAATAAGTTGCTCTTCGGCTTCACTTAGTTGATGCTCAACCCGTTGCAACACCCGCTCCAACATGTGCCTATAGTTGATCAAAGCAGGGTTCTCTATGAGTTGCGGGTTAGTCTTCACAAGTTCACCCAACTCTAGTGAATAAAACGCCAATTGTTTGGCAAGCTTGGCATCAAACTTGCTCACCCGATCATTGAGCGCTTGTGTCTCTGTTTGCGTCATATCAGCAGCAAACGCCAAACTCGCAAACAGTGAAACATCACTAAATTTTACCTCAAACGTTTCCACCTCTTTGATACACTCAAGCAAACCCTCAGCAGATAATCCAGCCATTTTACCCCGATATTTTCCCTCAAAGCTATCTGCCCAGACAGCTGCCTCAGTGATAGATTGATTGAGTTTAGGGTCAGTTACACCCAAAAAAAGTCCGGATAAATCCCATGTAATTTGCTGTGATACCAACGTATACGCCTCACGATAGTTGTGGCGGCTTGGGTTATTTTGTGTTATGTTCCCCCTCAACCATTTCACCCCTATACCCTTTCTATATCATAACGATACGTTCGATAATTTGGCTATATTTGTCCCTTATTTGTTTTAAAGAATACAGAAAATAGGGAACCGAAACAAATTCGGTTAGTCAGATGCTGGGCTATTTTAGCACATTAAGGTTTGTTCTATTGCTTTTAGCATCATTTTGTGACCATTTCTGATGGTAACAAAGTCGGATCCACAGACTGGACATGGGACTAGTTCGTATTCTCCAACAGTATCAAATTCAAAGTTTGCACTGCATTGGGGACAGGTGAACTGAACTGATGTGGCGATTGTTGCTTTCATAGGTTTTCCTCCATTAAATTTTTGGTTGGTATGCAATTAAGCGTTTGACTGTAGTTGATAACAACTCTATAGAAAAAGCTTACTTGTATCATCACATATGTTGCATACTAGTGTATTAACCTTATTGTGCAACACCACACTACAACGAAATCCAACACCAAAACCCCAGACAAAAAAGCGCTTCTCCGGCTCCTCTTTGACCATTTTTGAACAAAAACTTAAAAACGTTCATTCATCACCATGAAAAGAAGAACTCAGATGAAAATTGGAAACATCAGCATTGACAACCAATTCATTCTCGCACCCATGGCAGCCGTTAACTGCACAGCCTTTAGAATGCTCTGCAAAGAAAACAAAGCCGGCCTAGTTTATACCCAAATGTTTGACGCCGAACTCATCAAAAACAAAACCAAACGCGAAATCAAAGAAATCCTCAACATAACTGAACCCGAAAGACCCGTAAGCGTCCAATTAATCGGCAACAACGAAAACTCACTGATCAAGAGCATAAAACAAATCGAAGAATTCGCAGACATCATCGATTTCAACGTCGGTTGTAGCGAAAAAGAAATCCTCCAACAAGGCTACGGCGCATTCTTACTCTCAAACCTGCCCCTTTTAGAAAACCTTGTAAAAAAAATGGTTAACGCAACAAAAAAACCCCTAACAGTAAAAATGCGCATAGGCATGGACTCCCAACACATAATCGCCGTAAAAGTCGCCACAATGCTACAAGACGCCGGAGCCGCAGCAATATGTGTCCATGGCAGAACAGTACAACAAAAACTCGCCAAAAAAGTAAACTGGACCATAATGAAACAAACCAAAGAAAAACTCACCATACCCATGATGGCAAACGGCGACGTAACAAGCTACGCCGGAGGCGTTGATCTCTTAAACAAGACCGGCTGTGATTTCGTAATGATCGGCAGGGGCGCAAGAGACCGCCCATGGATATTTGACCCAGAAAAACAACAAATCAACAATGACGGCATAAAAAACCAAATCCTGCGCTTCATAGAACTATACACTGACTATGAAAACCGAGAATCATCCCAAGAAGTCAGAGAACATGTTTTCTGGATGCTAAAAGATTACACAACACAACAAAACACACGCACAGTTTTAAAACTAAGATACATAGATGACATAGAACACTTTGTCAGTTCACTAAAATAATCCGCCACCCCCAATATCACTAAAACTTCCCTAACGCTTTAGTGAAAACCAACCTTAGTTACTCATACTTGCCATATTGACCAAACCTACCGTGTCTTAACTCATCTTGTAATATGTCATAATTATATCCTGCACTCTCGCGATATAATCCGGTTCTAACATCACAAATTTTCGCAAACGTTGTAGAGTTATACACTATATTCAATGCTTCGGCTATTGTTTTTTTTTGTTCTTTAACAAGAAAATTGGCCAAATCAACGGTTAAATGTTGTATCAATAACTCTTGTTCTTTAGTTATTGTCTCCATTATTCCATCGCCTTCAAATATGCAATAGCCTTCTCAGAATGAAAAGAATATTGATTTGTTAACTTTTTATATATAATTTGCCTAATCATAGCGTCTAAATCAATAAATCCTCTCTGAAATAAGTCGAATGTATTAACTAGATCATCGTTTGCAACTGCACCTATAACCAAATCGTACTTATTGTCGCCATTATACAACTTGTGTTCGATATTTGTAAAATTTTTTTCTCTATTATTCATAACAAACAAAGCCCATTCTTTACCGGGAATTTCAAACTTGAGTATCTTTAAAGACTTATTATTAAAAATCTCATTATCCAATTCAAACGCATTTACACAGGGGCTTCCGCCAAATCTATCTGCAACTCTGATTGCCATTTTTTCAGCCTGCGCCTCAATTTCAGTTAAATAAAACCCTCGTCCAAAATCTTTGAAAGGACGCGTTTTTGATAGATCGACATTTCTTATTTTGATATTGGATCCGTGGTAGAGCCTCATATTAGGCCTCCATTTTTGCGACATATGGTTTGCATGTCTTCAATGGCCTCATCAATGCTTAGTGTGTGTTCTATTTCGTAATGATCTATAATAAATTGTAAACCGCCATAATTTCCAAGGTATCTGTAAGCATCTGTTAAAGACAAATTAAATGCCTCTGCAAATTTTTTAATACATAGTACAATGTATGACAAGATTTTGTATGTTTTATTTTCGGCAGTTGTGCTCACAGCATCTCATCTATATGACAATGTAGCATCCGCCTTAAAATTTCAACCGATTTTCCACAAAGTTTGCGGTGTAATCAAGCATTAGTGATAGAGTTGATTGTTGAGTTGTAAGCGCCGGTTTTAATTTTTTTATGAGAAATGCTCTTGCTGTTGCCATCTGCTTATAAATGTCGAGTAATTTCTCTTTAAGAAGAGGTGTAACGAATCAAAGATGCTGTCACTATTTGAGGCTATGTTTCTTTTTGCAATATCTTTTGGGATTAATGTTATACCGTTTTTTGGTCCTTCAAATGTGTTTATTGCCTCATTAGCTGCAATTAATGTAGATGTTAACACTTTTTCTTCTGTTTTAGTTATAGGTGTTCTTGTCTCATTAGGTGCTACTGTGGCAAGAATTGTCCATTATAAAGTTATTCCGCTCATTAGCAATCGTTTTAGCGAGAAAAAACGGGCGGCTTTTGAGGCTAATGCGGCAAAAATAAATAAGCGTGCTTTTTTGTTTCTCTGTTTTACTGCTGCGACACCGTTTCCAGAAGAACCGGTCATTATTTCACTTGCCTCAATGAAGTACAACATTGCCAAGTTTTCCATAGCATTTTTCTTAGGTAAATTAGCCCTTACTACTATGAGTGCATTTGCAGGAAACACCCTTGGCAACACAGCTACAACATGGTTGAGTAACATGTTTCCAGCTTGGCTTTCTCCAGAGATTCTGCTAACTATAATGTCAACATTTACAGCCATTATCATTACGATAATTTTGCTTAAATTTGATTTAAACAGGATCATAAAACGCTTCAAAGGACAAAATAAAGTTCAATAAAACCTTTACAATTTGTGCTACATTGTCCGCGAATTGAGTTGATCGTATTATTGCCTTTAATGAAACTTGATGTGACAATTAACGTCGTGAGTTTTATGCTCACGAGTGTGTAGAGGCCGCATGAAGTGTTCAACAGTTGGAACTATAAAAAATTAACGACGGCTATATGCTCTTTTCTTCCAAAAATAGGGCTGAAATAAGTTCAATTGAAGCAATGTAAAGTGCTACGGGATAGCTTGATGGGGTCGTTTACAGGGTCGAATACAATTGACGTTTTTATGTTATTTTTAGTTCTTAAATTAGGTGCGAAAGGGTTTGTTGTTTATGTTTAGTGAAGGGCTTTCCTTTTTTTTTGGGGGGGGGGAGACTGTCTGAAAACTGCAAATTTCAGCATTTTTGGTGAAAAAGGATGGCGAAAAACCGTTGTTTTCTTGTTTTTTTATTTTTTTGTCTAGTTTTCGGACAGTCTGGGGGGAGGGGGGGCACAAACAAAAAGGGTCCTGCAAAGCGTGGTAACCACCCACAGCAGGAGCGATATTTTACGCCAATTTTTTTTAGCGTAAGCAAAAACGTCTACTCGTTTGGATCTAAAACCATTTGAGATTTGATGAAAATTGCGTTTGAAAATAATAAAATTGGCTTTTCACGAAAAACATATTATAATCTATATGAGGCTGATGTAAGGAGTGGAAAAAATGCCTGATGATATCGTGACGAATCAAAGCAAAGTTGTGTTATATACTACCGAAGATGGCAACGTAAATGTTGATGTATATTTCCAAGCCGAAACTTTTTGGCTCACTCAAAAAGCTATGAGTGATTTATTCTCTGTAGAAATACCCACTATCAACTATCATCTAAAAGAAATTTATAATAGTGAGGAATTGAGCGAAGTTTCAACTATTAGAAAATTTCTAATAGTTCGAAAGGAGGGTAACCGTGAAGTTGAGCGCGAGATGCAATTTTATAACCTTGATGCCATAATCGCCATAGGTTATCGTGTCAACTCTAAACAAGCAACTCAATTCAGACGTTGGGCAACGGAAACTTTGAAGCAGTACATAATCAAGGGGTTTGTCCTCAATGATGAGGTGCTTAAAAACGGAACGCCTTTTGGAAAAGACTATTTTGACGAATTGCTTGAGCGTATTAAGGAAATTCGCGCTAGTGAAAGACGGTTCTATCAGAAAATAACGGACATATATTCTCAATGTAGTTATGATTATAGACGCGACAGTGAAACTACGGATGTTTTCTTTAAAGCTGTCCAAAATAAGTTGCTATTTGCTATAACAGGATATACTGCTCCTGAAATTATTTCGGAACGAGCAGATAGTACCCAGCCGAATATGGGTTTGCAGACGTGGAAAAATTCTCCTGACGGAAAAATACTCCCAACTGATGTGGTAGTATCTAAAAATTATCTTACACAAGATGAATTAAGCGGTTTAAATGATGTTGTGAATATGTATTTAGATTATGCCGAAAATCAGGCAAAACGGCACAAACTCATGTCTATGCAGGATTGGATTAGTAGATTGGATGCTTTCTTACAATTCAACGAATACGATTTACTTCACAACAAGGGTGCAGTTGAGCGCAAGGTTGCAGACGAATTGGCAAAAGAAGAATTTAGAAAATATCGTGTACTACAGGATGAAAAATATATGTCTGACTTTGATGAATCAACACAAAAATATTTGGCCCGTAAAGAATAATTTTTTGGTATATGGCGCTTTTAATGCGTTACATTTATGCAATTATGAGGATAATTTGGTGCTACGGGCAGGATTCGAACCTGCGAACCCCTGCGGGAAAGGATATCCCATCCGCGGAGGCCAGACCTGCCGGCCAAACGTTGATCTTGAGTCCTTCACCTTTGACCTGGCTTGGTTACCGTAGCCTAATGCAGTACAAAAGGTTTGATTCTGGTTTATTAACTATTTGCCGAAGCTTAGCGATGTTTGGGAACAGAGTCTATCTTTCTCTGTGTCAAGTCTTTTCTGAGGTGATTGTTGTTTTGGCGGGTGGTTTGTTGTTCTACTGTAGGTTTTTGTAGGGTGTTATTTTGGTTCATAATGTGGGTGGTTGTTTTTGGGGTTTGTTTTTACCGCAAAGGTCAAAGCATCCTCTGTCTATATAGTTCTTATGTCCCTTCAGCACCGCATAATCTTTGGTAACAGCCAACATATGTCTGAGCTTGAGCGCGGTAGTGTTCAGTTGATGGTGACTTCGCCGCCCTATCCTATGATAGCTATGTGGGATGATCAGTTTTGTAGTTCTGATCCAAAAATTGCTGAATTTTGGCAGAAACTAAACTTGGATGGTGGCGAGGAAACTGTTCGCCAAATCTATGATGCTATGCATCGCAATTTGGCCAAAGTTTGGGCTGAAACTTTTCGGGTGCTTTGCAACGGTGGTATGGCGGCTATAAATATAGGTGATGCCACGCGTCGTATCAATGATCGCTTTCAGCTTTTTCCTAATCACAGTCGCATCATAGAAGAATGTGAAAAAATTGGTTTCATTACTCTGCCCTATATTTTGTGGAAAAAACCCACCACAAAACCTTCCTACAAAGGTAAGGGGGCCTTTTTGGGGTCGGGTTTTTTGCCGCCTAATGCCTATGTTACCTTGGATTGTGAGTTTATTCTCTTGTTCCGTAAGGGTACTTTGCGCCATTTTAAAACAAAGGATCCTGAGCGCTATGAGAGTAAATTTACAAAGGAACAGCGCGATGAGTGGTTTAGTCAAATTTGGTCTCTTAAGGGTACACGGCAAACTGTGGATGATTTGGAGCGGCGAACAGCGGCTTATCCAGCTGAGGTGGCTGAGCGGCTTATTCGCATGTTTAGCGTTAGGGGTGATTTGGTGTTGGATCCCTTTTTGGGTTCGGGAACTACGACAAAGGTTGCAATAGAGAGTGGTCGTAGCAGTATCGGGTATGAGCTTGATCCCAAATTGTTGCCTGCCATACGGGCAAGGCTTGAGGAAACACAAATAGCTCTCAAAACAGAGATAATGTCACAAGTTAAAATTATTAGCCGATCTGGGGAATGTTAATGTCTGCAATTGTTATCTACTCAAGTCATCGGGGTAATACTGAAAAAGTAGCTCAAGCAATAGCTACCCAGCTTAACTGTTCAGCTGTGAAATTAACTGAAAACTTTGACGCCCAGTCTTTGTCTCTTGAGGGCTGTTGTTTGGTTTTTTTGGGCACTGGTATTAGGGGTGGTGAACCCTATGTTGAGTTGTTGAATTATCTTCAAACTGCTGAGTTTAAGTCTGGGGTGAGGTTTGTGCTTTTTATGACTTGGGCTGGTGGTGGTGCAAGTAATAGGCTGGCGTATGAGCGTGTGAAGCAGTATCTTGAGGCAAAGGGAATGGTTCTTGAGGTTGATTATTTTATTTGTCTTGGGCAGTTTGGGTTTACTCGCAGAGGCCGGCCAAATGAGGGTGATTTGGCTCAAGCTAAAATTTGGGCACAGCAAAAGATACACTCTGCCCCATAGGTTTTGTTTGTTTTTTGTTTTGTTTGGGTTAGTTGATGGGTTTTGTGGTTTTGTGTGGAAAGTTTGGGAGCCCTTGCTTTCTGCTATATATCTGATGACAATGTTTATATGCATGGTGTGTAGCATGTGTTTGTGCTCTTTGAAAAGTTTGGATTCCTTTTTCGACGCCGGACGACCCCAGCATCGGAGGAACTGTAAGATGAAACACACATCCCTATCTAAAGTTCATAGTAATCATTATAATTTTACATTAAATTTATGGGAGAATTGAAAGTTTGACAACTATACCGAAAATCCAAAAAGATGATGTTCACAACCTCCTTAAAACCTTCTTTGCAGAAAAAGGATTAGTCCGCCAGCACCTTGACAGCTACAACGAATTCATCGACCACGGACTCCAAGAAGTCGTGGACGAAGTTGCAGAAATCCCAATCGAAGTGCCTGAAAACCCCTACAAAGTTAAACTCGGCCAAATCTGGGTAATCGACCCCCAGAGCCGTATCACTGGCCCATACGCAACCGAAGTAGACGGCACAAAACATGAAATCTATCCCATGGAAGGCCGCCTTAGAAACTTGGCCTATTCCGCACCCATCGCACTTGAGATGACTCCCGTCATTGATGGCCGCGAACAAGATACAGAATTGGTCTATATCGGCAATATCCCAGTTATGCTAAAGAGCAAACTATGCTTTTTAAGCCAGCTCAGCCGCGAAGAACTCATAGCCGCCGGAGAAGACCCAGATGACCCCGGAGGGTACTTTGTTGTTAACGGTTCTGAACGTGTTATCGTTGCCATGGAAGACTTGGCCCCTAACCGCGTTATTGTTGATGTTGATGAGAAAGGGACCAGTCCTGTTTATCAAGCAAAAATCTTCTCAACCACAGTAGGCTTCCGTGCAAGAATCGAACTTAAACTCAAGTCCGACGATGCAATCTATGTCACCATGCCTGGTGTTCCAACAGAAATTCCCTTTGTTGTCATAATGCGTGCACTTAGCATGGAAAAAGACAAAGATATTGCCGAAGCCGTCAGTCTTGACAGCGATATTCAAACTCAACTAGGTGCATCTTTTGAGAAAGCCATCGGTGTAGACACACCCCAGGATGCTATCTTATTCATCGGTAACCGTGTTGCCCACGGACAAGTCGAAGAATATCGACTTCAAAAAGCTGAAACCGCTCTTGACAAAAACTTTTTACCCCACTTGGGCAGAAGCGACAAAAACCGAAAAGAAAAAGCCATATTCCTAGGCGAAATGGCATACAGAGTTATCCAACTCAAAACCGGCAGACGCACCCCCGATGACAAAGACCACTTCAAAAACAAACGTCTCCGCCTCGGTGGTCCACTTCTTGCCGACCTTTTCCGCGTCTCCTTCCGCAACCTTACTCGCGACATCAAATACCAGCTCGAACGCATAGGCGTTAAAGGCCCGATCATAACCGTCTCAGTTGCAGTACGTCCAGGTATTATCACTGAACGTTTCCAGCATGCATTGGCAACAGGTAACTGGGGCCGCGGCAGAGTCGGTATCACCCAGCTCCTTGACCGAACCAACTACATCTCAACGCTGAGCCATCTAAGAAGGCTTCAATCTCCGCTTAGCAGAAGCCAGCCTAACTTCGAAGCCCGTGACTTACACCCAACTCACTGGGGCCGATTATGCCCCAACGAAACTCCTGAGGGCTCAAACTGCGGTCTTGTAAAAAACCTTGCCCTATCTGCATCCATCGCAGTAGGCGTTAATCCTGATCGCATAAAGCAGCTTCTCTTCGAAATGGGCACTGTCCCAGCATACGAAGCAACCAACGAGCTTCGCATCGAGGGCGCCAAAGTTTTCGTGGATGGAAACATTATCGGCTACTGTAACAACCCACACGAAATGGTACAGAGCTTCCGTCAGAAACGGCGCACTGGAGAAATCTCAACAGAAGTCAACGTAACCCACTTCTCCAAACCCCAAACCGAAACTGAAGAAGTCCATGCCAACTGTGACGAAGGCAGAGTCCGCCGTCCACTTATCATCGTAGAAAACGGCCAGCCTAAACTACAAACCAAGCACTTTGAAAAAATCAGCTTAGGCGAATGGACTTGGGAAGATATCATTAAAAACGGTCTAGTTGAATACCTCGATGCTGAAGAAGAAGAAAACGCATTCATCGCACTAAACTATGAGGAAATCGAACCCAAAAGCACCCACACTGAAATCGCCACCTACACAATCCTTGGCATATGTGCTTCAACTATTCCATACCCCGAACATAACCAGTCACCAAGAAACTCATACCAAGCAGCCATGGCTAAACAAGCCTTAGGTGTTTATGGAACAAACTTCCACCATCGCGTCGATACCCGTAGCCACATCCTACACTATCCACAAGTACCCCTTGTGCAAACCGAAAACATGGATGTCATGGGCTACAAGCAACGCCCCACAGGCCAGAACTGCATCGTTGCAGTGCTGAGCTTTGAAGGCTACAACATGGAAGACGCCATCATATTCAACAAAGCATCCATCGAACGAGGCCTTGCACGCAGTACCTTCTACCGCATCTACGAAGCCGAATGCCGCCAATATCTAGGCGGATTAAAAGACAAATTCACCGTCCCAGAAGCAGGCACCCGCGGCTATAGAGGAGAACAATACTACCGATTACTCGAACCCGATGGAATCATCAGCCTCGAATCACAAGTGGTCGGCGGAGACGTCTTAATCGGCAGAATCAGCCCACCCCGATTCCTCGAAGAATACAAAGAATTCGAAGTCAAAGGCCCAAGCATGCGCGACACCTCTGTGGACATGCGACCATCTGAAACCGGTATAGTCGATGGTATATTTATCACTGAAAGCGGCGAAGGTAGCCAGCTTGTCAAAGTCCGCGTCCGCGACCAACGTGTCCCTGAACTCGGAGACAAATTCGCCTCACGCCACGGCCAGAAAGGTGTCATCGGCTTAATCGTTCCCCAAGAAGACCTGCCCTTTAGCGAAGAAGGCATGGTCCCCGACCTAATCATCAACCCCCACGCTATCCCCAGTCGTATGACCCTTGGACAATTCATCGAATCACTCTCAGGCAAAGCCGCAGCCGCCCGAGGCAAACCCGGAGACGGCACACCATTTAGCAACGAAGGTCCCGACGAAGTACGCAAAAACCTAGTCAAACTAGGCTTCAGCCACACCGGTAGCGAAGTCTTCTACAACGGCACCAGCGGCGAAAAATTCGTTGCAGACGTATTCATTGGCGTTGTCTACTACCAAAAACTCCACCACATGGTCGCTGACAAAATCCACGCACGCGCTCGCGGACAAGTCCAAATGCTTACCCGCCAGCCAACTGAAGGCCGCGCTCGAGGTGGTGGTCTTCGTTTCGGAGAAATGGAACGCGACTGTCTCATCGGCCACGGTGCAGCAATGTTGTTGCGTGACAGGTTGCTAGAAGAATCCGACAAGTACACCCTCTATATCTGCGAAAACTGCGGACAAATCGCATACTTCGATATGAAGCAAAGACGCTATGTCTGCAAAATATGCGACGAAAAAGCCAAGATTGCCCCAGTAATTGTATCATACGCTTTCAAGCTACTCTTACAGGAGCTTCAAAGTCTATGTATCACCCCCAAACTCAGACTAAAGGAGAAGGCTTAACATGGCACAAACGGAAGAATTAATTCACAAAGTAGTAGATGAAATCTCATTCGGGCTAATTTCGCCCAAAGACCTCAGAAAACAATCTGTTGTCGAAATCCAAACCCCCGATACCTACGACGAAGACGGTGCCCCCATCACTGCCGGCTTAATGGACGGCCGACTCGGCACTCTTGAACCCCGTCAACGGTGCAAAACCTGCGGCAACACTGCCATTCGTTGCCCTGGTCACTTCGGTCACATCGAACTTGCCGTTCCCATTGTACACATCGAATTCACCAAAATCATCTTTGATATGCTCAAATCCACCTGCCGCACCTGCGGGCGCATTCTTCTAAGCGAAGAAGCATCCAAAAAAGCGCGTCAACGTATCGAGCGCTTCAACGAACTCTTAGGCAACATCCCTGATGAGGTCTACAAAGAAATCATGGCTGATATCAAAGTCAAACAATGCCCCTACTGTGCCGCAACACAATTCAAAATCACTTTTGAAAAACCAACAAAGTTTATCGAACAAACCGAGTTAGGCTCCGAACCACTTACACCCAGCATGATCCGGGAAAGACTCGAACGCATAAGCGACGAAGACCTTGAAATCTTGGGCTTTAACCCCAAAGTTGCCCGTCCTGAATGGATGGTTCTCCAAGTTCTCCCCGTTCCACCTGTGTATGTGCGTCCCTCAATCACCTTAGAATCTGGTATACGCAGTGAAGACGACCTAACCCACAAACTCGTTGACATTATCCGTATTAACCAACGATTAAAGGAAAACATGGAAGCCGGCGCTCCAACACTTATCATTCAAGACCTAAGCGAGTTGCTCCAATACCACGTTACCACATACTTTAACAACGAAGCCTCAGGTATTCCACCCGCACGTCACCGTAGCGGCAGAGCACTCAAAACCCTTAGCCAGCGTCTCAAAGGTAAAGAAGGTCGATTCCGAAGCAACCTCTCAGGTAAACGTGTCGACTTTTCAGCCCGTACCGTCATTTCCCCCGACCCCAACCTTGACATAAACGAAGTTGGTGTTCCACGAGATGTCGCCATGCGACTTAGCGTTCCAGAAAAAGTTACTGCCTGGAACCTCGAAGAAATGAAAAAACTTGTCATTAACGGCCCCGAAGAATACCCCGGCGCACTCTACATCATCCGTCCCGACGGCAAACGCATCCGCCTCGAATTCGTCGTGGATCGCACAAAAATCGCCGAAGCAGTTGAGCTAGGCTTTGTTGTCGAACGCCATCTCAAAAACGGCGACATAGCCATCTTTAACCGTCAGCCCTCCCTTCACCGCATGTCTATTATGGCTCACTACGCACGCGTTCTACCCTACAAGACTTTCAGAATGCACCTCTGTGTCTGCCCACCCTACAACGCAGACTTTGACGGCGACGAAATGAACCTCCACGTTCCACAGAGTGAAGAAGCCCGAACCGAATCCCTGTTGCTAATGCAAGTACAAGACCAAATTCTCTCCCCAAGATTTGGCGGACCCATAATTGGCGCCATCAGAGACTTTGTCACAAGCGCCTACTACTTTACCAAAAAAGGCAATTATCTAAACCGCGGACAAGTCGACCGTCTACTAACCTCCACCAACTACCAAGGTGCCATACCTGAACCCGAAATCACCGAACCTCAAGCCCTCTGGTCAGGCAAACAACTCTTCAGTCTGTTTCTGCCAAAAACACTCAACTATGTGCTTAAAGCCAACATCTGCCAAGGATGCACAAAATGTGACGAGACTGAATGTAAACACGATGCATATGTCGTTGTCAAAAACGGCCAACTCGTCTCAGGCATTATCGACCGCAGAAGTATCGGCTCTGAACAATCTGAGAGTTTGCTCCACAGAATCATCAAAGACTACGGTACCCAAGCCGGAAGAGAATTCCTCAACAACATCACCCACATGCTTAAACTCTTCATATCCCTGCGAGGCTTCAGCTACACCTATGAACAGCTAGTCCTCTCTCCCCGCGCAAGAAGCCGTATGGCAAAAACCATGGAGCGCACCCAGAAAAAAATCGATGAGCACATCGCTAACTACCAAAGCGGCAATCTCCCCCGCCTTCCTGGTCAAACCCTCGAAGAATCATTTGAAATCTATGTCATGCACGAACTCTCAACCGCTCGAGACGAATCTGGTAAAATTGCAGACGATGACTTTACCCTAGAAAACGCAGGTATCGTCATGACCCGTAGCGGTGCAAGAGGTAGCAGTCTAAATATTGGTCAGATGGCTGCCTGTGTTGGTCAGCAATCAGTCCGTGGCAAACGTATCCTAAGAGGATATGCCGGACGCGCCCTGCCACACTTTACACCCAACGACCCCCGTCCAAAAGCAAGAGGCTTTGTCTACAACAGTTACCAAACAGGACTTGATGCAATCGAGTTCTTCTTCCACGCCATGGGTGGCCGGGAAGGTCTAGTCGACACAGCCGTTCGTACCCAACAAAGCGGCTACATGCAGCGCAGACTCATCAACGCACTAGAGCACATAAGACTAGAATACGACAGCACTGTTCGTGACAGCGCGGGTGATATCATCCAGTTCCGCTATGGCGAAGACGGTGTAGATCCAGCTAAGAGTGACCACGGTAAAGCTGTCAACGTTAGCCGTTTAATCGAGCAGATAAAACTTGGTGAAGAAAAAGGCGAGATCGCCTCAGCTGATTTCATCAAAAAGCAACTCAAAAGCGTCGAAGACCAGATTACCCCAATATTGCTAAATCAGCTTAAGCAAAACTTTACCAAAAACAAACTCACTACCAAAGGTGTAGAGAAAGCTGTAACCGCTACTGCCCAGCAGTATAAACGTGCTCTAATGGAGCCTGGCGAAGCTGTTGGTATTGTTGCCGCACAATCAATCGGTGAACCTGGCACACAGATGACCCTTAGAACCTTCCACTATGCCGGTGTCAAAGAACAAAACGTCACCTTGGGTCTGCCGCGTCTCATTGAAATCGTGGATGCACGCCGAATTCCCTCAACACCCATCATGACCATCTATCTCACAGGTGAGCATGCTAAGAGCAAAGAAGCGGCTGTTGAAGTTGCACGCAACATCATTTACACATCAGTAGAAAACTTGGCATCTGCAATCTATGAAGATCCAGTTCGTGAAGAAATCATCATTGAACTCAACAAGCAAATGATGGACGACCGCAACATCAGCATGGACGAACTTAAAGCGAAACTAGAACTTCAAAATGCCACTGTAACCATCACCGATACCACCGTTGAAATCAAGCCCAAAAAAGCTGAACAAATCAAACGTATGCTTACCAAAGTACCTGACTTCCAAGTTAAAGGTGTCCCAGATATCAAACGTGTCCTAGTCACTGAAGAAAGCGGTGAGTGGGTTATTCGTACTGACGGCTCAAACCTTGGTAAAGTGCTTGAAGTTGAAGGTGTAGATACTTCCCGTACCTCCACTAACAACATTCATGAGATTGCCAAAACCTTGGGTGTAGAGGCATCAAGAAACGCATTGGTTAACGAAGCCAAAGGTGTTCTTGAGGATCAAGGTTTAGACGTCGATGTCCGACACGTTATGCTTGTCGCAGACATGATGACCACTACTGGTGATGTACAACAAATTGGCAGACACGGTATCAGTGGTAAGAAAGCAAGTGTGCTCGCCCGCGCCGCATTTGAAATTACTGTTCCAAACATTGTTGAAGCCGCCGTTAAAGGTGAAAGTGATCCTTTAGCTGGTGTGACAGAAAACGTTATAGTTGGGCAGTCCATACCAATCGGCACTGGCTTAGTTGAGCTCTACATGTCAACTTTCGAATGTCAAAGTAAAGATGGAGGAAAAACAGAAGCATGATAGACATAGATAAAGCGTTAGCGTCAGCAGTGAAAACCGGTAAGGTATCCTTTGGATCTAACACGGCATTGCAAAACGCCAAAACCGGCAAAGCAAAAATGATTGTTTTAGCCGCAAACTGTCCAAAAGACATAAAAGAACAGATCGAATACTATGGAGAAATCTCTAAAGTTCCCGTGATAACCTACAAAGGTGGCTCAATGGATCTCGCTGAAGTCTGTAAGAAGCTCTTCATTATCTCTGCGCTAAGCATTCGCGAAACAGGGGACAGCGATATTCTCAAACTAGTCGAACAATAAACTAAGATGGAGGAAAAAAAATCACAACTGGCATAAAAATCACCTGCGACGAAATGCGATACATTGCTCTCTTTGAAAGCATCAGCGGCGCTAGTGTTAAGGACTGCATCATAGATGAAGAACAAGAACGTGCGATCTTTATTGTCAACCAAGGTCAAGTGGGCGTTGCCATCGGCAAAGGTGGACGTAACATCCACACCCTTGAACGTATGACTGGCAAAAAACACGAAATCATCGAGTACAGTGAAGACCCCGTAACATTTATGAAAAACGCCTTAAAACCTGCAACAGTTCGCGAAATCCGCGTCAGTGAACGCACTGATGGTAAAAAGATGGCAGTTATCACAGTCAACCCTAAAGATAAGGGTGTCGCAATAGGTAAAAACGGCAAAAATGCTGAACGTCTGCGCTTTTTAGCGAAACGGTACTTTGATATTCAGAACGTAAGCATCACCTAAGTCTAGACCGCAAACCCGGCTAGCTATAGGTGACGAAACGTCGCTGAATAGATTCATAGTGATAAGTATGTCTGCACTTATAATTTTTAAATATTTAACTATCAGATTATCCTCCATTAGCTGATATTTGTTGCAATAACATTTTGTAATGAATTAACCGGTGTATAATGAAATTTTACTGTTATGGACTTATTGCTAAATATATCCTGTAAGTTAGCACTAAACTGTTTCAAAAATATTTTGATAAATGGGTTTGGGCCCGTTCAAAGCCGGGTTTATTTTTTGGATGGTTAGATAGGTCTGGTTTCGTAGACTACTACGCAGTCTGCTTTGATCTGCATAGCTAAATCGTGGCCTTCAACGATTTTCCTCAGTCCGCCTAAGCATTCTTTGGATACGTTTCCCTTTATGTTGATGTGGTACCCTTGGTAGGCTGGGTACATTGCTTTTTGAGGAATCAATGTGATAGTGTTTCCATCTAATCCCGGACATCTGTCCACTATCTCTCTAAGTAAAATGGCAATTTCAGCGAACTTCATGAAGCCTACTTCCCCATTGTAGAAGAATAAAAGCTTTTAGCTTAAAAATCCTACTTATTTACAGAAAAACCCCTCAACACACGCTCAAAAGTATGTTGTGAGCTGATGATTGAGCGGCAGACCAAACAAGCAATCTGTTAATTGTTTCTTGACAAAGATGATTTAAATGATTCAGAGATCTTTTATAGATTGTTGTTTTTGAATGTAGGTATCAAATTGTTTTAATACACCGTTTTCCCATAGTTCGAGTTCACGATTGAGGCTATATTTAGTGCTAATTCAAAAAGTATGGCTGATATTGCGGTGCTTCATTCGAGTTCATCACGAGTTATGAGCCACCGTTTATGCTGTTATTGGGTTAGACGTGTGTTAGGCTGAAAAACAGGTTAATCTGTCTATATATTTGTCTGGTAGTTTTTCGGAACTTTTATACTTATAAGGCTCATATAATGCAGGGTATGGATGGCTCTGAGGAAGAAATCTACTCCATAATGTTTACGTCACTTAAGCATCCTGTCCGCCGTAAAATTCTGCGGATGTTAAACAACAAATCCATGACGTTTATGGAGTTAGCTGATAATATAGGTGTATCCAGCTCTAATTTGACCTACCATCTAGAAAACCTAGGGGAGCTCATCTACAAGGTAGAAAACGGTCGCTACAAACTTTCCTCCTTTGGTCAGGCTACCGTTAGCGCCATGAAGGGTGTGGAGGAAACCCCTGAAATCGAACCTAAGCGCCCCATTCGATTAACTTCTGGCTGGCGAGTTATCTTTTCGGTATTGTTAATTGCCATTATTTTGCTTGCGACCGTTACAACACTCCAGTTTCATATGGTTAATTCGCTCTCAGCTGATACCGCTAAGCTCAAAGCCCAAAACCAGCAGTTACTGGCCTGGGGTGCGGACACAAACAAAATCGTCAATCTGTTACAAAATGTTGTCCAGCTAGATACTTCCAAATACACAGTTAAACTCTTAGATAACACCGTGCAGCCCCGCTCCGATTTAGGGATAATTGAGGAAATTATCAAATACTCCCTTACCAGCGGCCAAGGCAGTGTTGATGCAACTTTTCGGTTCCGTGACAACCATGTCTCTCACTATGAACTCGGACTGAGCTTTGACTCTCAGCTCTACTCAACCCAAGCTGACAACATAGGCATTTTACAGACCGCCAAAAACACCCTAGAAGGCTACAAGGCCTACTCCCAAGATGCTTACCTAGATGAGATGAGTAATCTTTTGAATTCTGTTAATACCACCCAGAATATAGAGGTAACTTCAGACAATCTAAAACTTCAAATAAGTCTTAGAGGTGAAATCGCCGAGTTTATGTGGCTCTACACTGAGAACGGCATAGACTTTAGCCCTAAGAGTCTTCGTATGGTCTTCCAAAATCGTGTTCTAATCTCACTCATAGACGGTTACTTCTTCTACACTATCGCTAGTACTGATCTAAATATCAGCCAGCAAGAAGCTGTTGTCACCGCCCGAAACTATATCAAAACCCTCACTTGGATTATCGATGGCGAAAAAATAAGCGGCTTTAACTCCCAAGGTGAGCCCTTCTCGATAGATTTTGTCCCCCACCCCCGAGATAACTCGGTTGCTCTGGTTCCCTACTGGTATGTGGTCCTCTCCCTTGACAAAACCTATCCAAGCGGCATAAACCAAGTTGCTGTCGGCATCTATGCAGACAACGGCGAAGCGGCTGATATAGAGATGCTAAGCTACAAGCCATAACACCCTACTTTTCTCCCTAATTTTCGATGCAATAAACAGAAGTAGATGCTATGCCGTTAGAATGGCAACATAGCAATTTAGGGTATCTTCATCTATAAACGCTGTTAGTGTCAGCTTGGAATTTTCCAATATATCCATAAACTCACTGAGTGTAAACGCTTTTTTTAACCCTGTTACAACCACTATGCCGCCTGTTTTTAGTGTTCTTCTGAGTTCTGTTATGGTTTTTGCAGGATTAGGTATATTCTGCAGCATTGTAAACGCAACCGTTACTCCAAAAAAGCCTGCTCTAAAGGGTAGATAATCTGCATCGGATTGCACCAAAAAAACGTTTTCAAATCGCTTAGTCTGATCTTTGGCTTTGAGCAAAAGTCCATGTGAGACATCCATACCCACAACCATCTTTGCTTTCTCGGCAATATGCGAAAAAAATAAGCCCGAACCGCACCCCACATCTAAAACCTCTAACCCCTCCATATCGACGTTTTCGAGTGCTTTTTGATATTTTCGGTGTTGCTCATCAAAGTAGCGCTCATCATACATCTCAGCGGTTATGTCATAGCGTTTCATTATGTCGCGTTTAGCTTTCCAAGCGGTCATGGGTGTTTCCCTAAGAAATCTTATGTACCCAAGCCCTGACTAAAATACGTTGGCGGAAAACAATTTGCAGACCCAAAATAACAACAAACTTGCAGTGTTAAAAGAACCCACCTTAGCAGAAGCAACCGTTTTAATCGAGCGTGCGTTTGCACACCGACACACCCTTCTTATCACAGGCAGTTGCCATGTGCACTATGACGGCCGGGCCAGCTCGACTCTTGAGACCGGTGAGCGGCTTATCATCGTCAAATCGGATGGTTCTTTGCTTGTTCACCGCCCAACTGGATACGAACCCGTTAACTGGCAACCAGCCGGCGGGGTCTTTCATGTTGAAGTTAAAGATAACAAACTCGAAATACAGGGCATTCGTAGCAAACCCCATGAAAGCGTAAAAGCAACCTTTGATAAAATTCTCATGGTCTCCTCCATTAGTCTTTTTGATGCTGGCGAGTTTATCCTGCATGCAAGCGAAGATGACATGCACCGCGCCATACTTCTAAAACCTGATCTGTTTGAAGAAGGCTTCAAACCCATCAGCTGGGAAAAGCATGTCGAACCTGGGTTTATAGACATTTATGGTGAGGATAAAGACGGCAACCTTGTTATCGTCGAAGTTAAACGCCGTGCCGCCACCAAAGATGCTGCTCTGCAGCTCTCAAAATACATCGAACCCATCAAAGCCAAAGTTAACCGTCCGGTACGTGCCGTTCTTGCCGCACCCAGCCTTGCCAAAGACGTACAGTGCCTACTGGCCCGCTTAGGTTTAGAATTTAAGGCCCTAGACCCCAAAGACTGCGCATTGGTGCTCAAAAAATCAGGAAACTCTAAATTGGAATCCTTCTTTGGCTCACAATAGCAATACCAAAATAGCAAATCCGCCGTCTATACTCCCGCTAACAGGTGTGCCGTTAGTTGTCGCGATGCTGGTAATGAGTATCTGTGGCACTATTGGATTTGTTGTTGCATGACAAGCATACCCATAACGGTGCTAATCGTAAGCTTAAAGTTAATAAATGTAAACATTGTTTCTCTCTGTCTATCTTCTGCAGCCCAGTGGTGTAGTGGTCAAGCATAGGGGCCTCTGGAGCCCTTGACAAGAGTTCGAATCTCTTCTGGGCTACCATCATCATAATTTTGGCTGACTTTATCGTGCGTGTAGTTTTCTATAGAACGGTTTAATATCTTGTTGTGCTGATACCCAGCTGGCGAGGATATGGCGGATTTGAAAGGTTGCCCTTTTGGGCAAGACATAGCAAACGATTGTAAAAATTGCGATTACGGCGACAAAAATCATTTTGATGCGGTATCGGGACAATGTGTTAAACGCTAACCCGTTTAGCGCTAATCATTAGTTGTTGCAGTTATCGATTTATCGATTCTGTTGTTGTTTTTTTGTGGCTTGTGTGTTAGTGTTTGTTGAGAATGTTTATTAATTCTTTGAGCAGGTGTTATTACCAAACAGTACTATCGAAGAATCCTGATTAATTCCTGGAGGTCCCCTTATCACAGCACCCAACTATAGAAAAACCAGTCCCGCAGGCTTCAAAAAATACGTTCCAGTAAATGAAGCTCTAAACATTTTTCTTAATTCCTACACAAAACACAGTTTCACTCCAAAAACCGAACACCTAACCCTGCATAGCGCCTCAAATCGCGTTCTTGCCCAAGACTTCATCAGTTCCATAGACATACCACCCTTTAACAAATCGGCCATGGATGGCTACGCCGTAATAGCCGCCAACACCAACAACGCATCCCCAAAAACCCCCGCTTCACTTGAAGTGATAGCCACCGCCAGCGCCGGCGACGCCACAACATATCAAATTACCTCTGGACAGGCTATTGCTATCGCAACAGGTGCTAGAATTCCCCAAGGTGCAAACGCCGTGGTGATGGTGGAAGACACCAATGGCGATAAAAAAACTGTACAGATCTTCCAAGAGACAAAAAATGGTAAAAACATCATCCTCAAAGGTGAGGACATACAGACCGGCCAGTGTCTTCTCACCTCTGGAACTTGGCTCAGACCTCAAAATATTGGTTTACTCGCATCCGTAGGTGCCAAGTCAATACCAGTTTTCTCCAAACCCAAAGTAGCCGTATTTTCCACAGGTAGCGAACTAGTCGAACCAGGCTCTAAACTCACCACCAATGCGGTTCTCTATGACAGCAACCGCTACATGCTATCTGCAATGATCCATGAATGCGGCGGCGAAGCAGTCGATCTGGGGATATGTAAAGACGACCCAACCAGTATAGCCGACACGCTAAAAAAAGCCCAACAATACGACATGGTCGTAATATCTGGCGGCTCCTCAGTAGGAGAAAAAGACTATGTTCCCGACATCATAAGCCAGGCCGGACAACTCTTAGTTCACGGCGTTGCTATGCGACCCGGGTCTCCCACTGCTCTGGGTATTGTTGAGGGCAAACCCATTATCTCAACCCCCGGTTACCCCGTTGCCTCTTTCTTTGCTTTCTACACATTTGGTCGACCCCTGCTCTTTACCATGCTTAAAACCCAAGGCTTACCCCAAGCAACAGTAATTGCCAAGATGGCCTCAGGCATTAAATTACGTGAAAACATGCAAGCCTTTGTTAGAGTAAACCTCGCCACAACAACCGATCCCAAGGGCCTTCGTTGCTATAGAGCTGAGCCGGTGAGTGCAACTGCTGCAAGTTTACTCTCAACCCTAACCGGCCCCGATGGAGTGGTAATAGTAGATAACAAATCCCGTCTTGTTAAGGGGCAAAAAGTTGAGGTCCTCTTGCTTAGAGCCGGAGACCTTTAACATGCATAATAGCGGTGAGACTCTGGCGACTAAATCTCCCAACCTCACAGACCACTTCAACCGCATCCCCAAAAAACTCCGTCTCTCCATCACCGATCGATGCAACATGCACTGCGTTTACTGCATGCCAAAAACAGGCATCCCGCTATATCCCAAAAACGAAATTCTTAGCTACGAAGAAATCCAACACTTAGCAACCATATTTGCCGGTCTGGGCGTTGAGAAAATACGCCTAACAGGCGGAGAACCCCTAGTTAGACCTGATATTGAAAAGCTGATCTTTGCACTCTCAAACATAGCAGGCATAAAAACACTGGGCCTGACCACCAATGGCTTGTTGCTTAGCAAAAAAGCCGCCCAACTCAAATCCGCTGGATTACAGAGCATCAACCTGAGCATAGATACTCTCAACTCTGATAAATTCAAATCCATAACAGGCATCGATGGCCTCTCACAAGTCCTCTTATCCCTACAGACTGCACGCGCGCAGGGATTTGAGATTAAAATAAATACTGTAATCATCCGAGGCCAAAACGACGATGAAATCGTAGACTTTGCCCAATTTGCAATAGATCAGCGGTGTCCTGTTCGCTTCATAGAGTTTATGCCTCTGGATGGTTCACATATCTGGAATCAGTCTCTTGTGGTTACCAAAGAGGAAATGATCCAGAGGCTCAACAAAAGCGGCTTTGTGCTTCTACCCCAAAATAACCCTCTATCAGACCCCGCTAGACTCTACTCCATCCAGGGTCAAGAAGGTGCTTTGGGTTTTATTCCCTCTATAAGTGAGTCTTTCTGTGGGGCGTGTGATCGAATTAGATTAACCTCTGATGGGAAATTTTTGACCTGTATTTTTGAGCGTCCTCAAAATGATGTCAAGAAACTGCTTCGATTGGGTAAATCCGATAAAGAAATAGCTGATTATCTCATAGAATGTTACCAAAACAAGCCGCAGGGGTTGATAAGCTTGCTTGAACAAAAGTCTCTGCGCTCAGGTCTGAACTTGATGAATACCATAGGCGGTTAGTGAGTGAACATGACGGTTGACAAAAAACAGGGTTTAAGCGTTAAATTGTTTGGGTTATTGCGTGAAGCGGTGGGTCTTAACGAAGTCACCTTTAGCATCGCTGGCGAATATATCACAGTTGAGGATTTGAAGCGGGATCTTTTGGTTTGTTATCCTGTTTTAGCGTCTGTCACTGCTCCTTTTGTGGTAGCTGTTAATCGCAAAGTTGCTAATAATACCACAAAAATCGCTCTTTGTGATGAGGTTGCTTTGTTACCCTTTGTGTCAGGAGGCTGAGTTATGATTGCAATAGTTAACCAACCCATTGATGTGTCTGCGGTACTGCGTGAGGCTTCGTGTGATTCTTCGGGTGCTGTGGTTTTGTTTTT
>JAIRQQ010000055.1 GCA_031256395.1 Nitrososphaerota archaeon | reverse complement strand
ACAACAAGAGGCCTTTAGCAGAGCCTGCAACCAAAACCTCAAACGCCTCTGCTACCTCAACTACCTAGAAAACATAAACACCAAAGAAATTCGGCACAAATAATTTTGTCCCAAAGTCGTAAATTTGAGATAACGTTAAATTACCCTTTGACCATACACTTTGTAATTTGTTATTTTCTAAAGGGGTTGCATTATGAGTAACGATGAAGGCGTTTCCCGTATAAAAATTAAATTCCTCCTTGAAGCTTTAGGTGAAGCTGAAGGTGAACTCGTTCGCTTTTTAGCGCCACGAACTATAGATGCCATTGTACGCAAGTTGCCTATGGAGGGCAGGGCCGCTTTGTGGAAAGAGGAGGTTTATTTTGAGATTCCTCTAAAGATGGGTGAAGAAAAAGCCAAACCCACTGTTGAGGCGGGGACTATTGCGTTTTGGCCCATGGGTGGTGCTTTATGTGTTTTCTATGGTAAGAGTCAGCCCTATAGCCCTGTGAGTGTGTTGGGAAAAATTACAAGTAACTTGGAGTTGTTCCAGCAGGTTAAGAGTGGTTCAACTATCAAAGTTGTTCTTATTTCATCTTAAAAATTTAGAGGGAGCTGTCTTTCCACAGCTTTAGGAGCCTTTCACATTCTTCTTTAATTTCTTTGTCTTTGCTTTTGTCTTTGAGAGCTTCTAGAAATTCTACGCGTTTAGCGATTGAGCGTTTTTCTGCAGGGCCTCCGTAGTAGAGTTTGCCTTGCATGTACTCATGCATGCTGGATGCTTTTTGAACAAAGAGGCTGGCAGCATCTACGGGGTTGTCTACTGCGAACTTGTTTGCCCATATGGAAACCTCCGTTTCGCGAAGTTGGGTCATGCCGTCAATTTCGATGATTCTTCGGATGTAGGTCTGTAAATATTCGTAATAGTCTGCGGTTTTTAGATGTTCGAGGGCTTCTTTGACTTTTTTGGTAAAGTCGGATTTGCCATCAATGCTTAGTTCGTGTTTGTATCCTTGATCTATGAGGGTTCTAGCCGCTTTAAGTTCTTTACTGGTGTATACTTTTTCAGGAAAACTCAAGCAAATAAACTCCAAAAAATTAAAAAGCACAAGTCCGCATTACGCGGCTGGCTTGTAGATTTTTAAACTATGGCTTCCAGAGACGAGTTCGATTGCACCGTTGTTTTCTAGTTGCTCAAGGAAGTCTTTTGCTGCACTGATGCGTATACCATAGCGGGTTGCAACTGCGTATGGTGTTAGCACGTTCATTTTTTTGACTTCTGCAACGATTTTGTCGTCTTTAACATCGGGAGCCATGATGCTGATGGTTGTTTTCTTCTGTGGGGGACCCCCTGCCTTTTTGTCTTTCTTGTCTTTTGATTTATCATCAGCTTTGTCTTCTTGTTGTTTTTCCATCTGCTTTATGCCGAGCTTCTTTTTTCCACCCATTGATTTTTCACCTTGCTAAATAGTTTTAATTTATATCTAGACTGTCTGGCTTATTTCAACCTTATGCTTATCTTGCCATTCTTTAATGGGCACGCCAAATTTCTTTTCTATCTCCGCACGATGAATAGAGTTCATGGTGCAAAACGGTATGATGCGTCCCCCAGGTACAGCATAGTGTACAACACAACTCTGGATGCGTTCGAGGTCAAAGTTGTAGGGGTCCATAAAGTGCATCGATGAAATCAGTACAGCTGAGCGTGCAAAGTCGCCTAGGGATTTATAGTCACCATTTACCAGCACTTTTAGCACATACTTGCGCAGAAAACTGAATTTTATATGCCGACCCGCACCAATGAGGCGGAGTTTGGCTTTGCTTTTGTTGTTTTTTGCGGCATCATCATAAACTCCTTGCAGGGTGGCAACAAATTTATCAATATTGCCATAGCGTGTGATGGGCGTGATTTTTCCGTTTTCGATAAATACAAAGGTAGCCATACCGCAGTGGGGATGGGCAGTGAATTCGACATAGCGCTTATCTTTCATGGCACCCACTGCTTTAGAGACAGGAACCACAACTGGAACCGGATAGAAATCGCTGACCTTGATAACACCCTGAGTTTGTTCTTCAACTTTTGCCATAAAGTCTGGGATGGTTATGCGCATCTTTTCGCGCTCATCAGCTGGTAGACGTCCGCATAGTGAGACAGGTTGGACATTTATACATCGAATAACATCGCTGTTTTTTGCGGCAAAATCAATAATATCGCCTAACTGATTGTCATTGACACCCTTTACTAATGTGACCACAAGCACAACACTATTCCAGCCCGCAACTCGCAGATTCTCAATCGCCTTTAGTTTTATATCAAGTAAATCCACGCCGCGTATGTACTTGTAAACCTCAGAGGTTAGGCCATCAAACTGGAGATAAACTGTGCTGACTCCGGATTCTTTTAGTTGTTTACAAAACTCTACCTCTTGGCTTAAGCGCAACCCATTGGTGTTAACCTCCACATGGTTAAAGCCAAGCTCTTTTGCTTTACGAATCATATCTAAGAGTTCTTTGCGTATGGTGGGTTCTCCGCCGCTAAATTGAAGCGCCTGCGCTGGTACCGGTTTGGTTGCTCGCAGATTCTTTAGCATATCCACAACCTGATCCATTGTTGGCTCATAGACATAGCCGGCATAGTTTGCATTAGCAAAACAGACGGGGCATTTGAGATTACATCGATTAGTAATATCTATGATTGCCAGTGCAGTGTGGCTTTTATGCTGTGGACAAATCCCACAGTCACTTGGACAATTCAGTTTTTTCTCAGTGTGAGGATTCTCAACACCGGTGCCCTCGCAACGAAACTTTTCAGCCCGGACATATTGGTCATAGTCTGACCAATAGAGTTCACTATATGGCCCATGTTGGGGACAGGTTTTTTTAATAAATACTTTGCCTTGATCCTCATAGATGGTTGCATCAAGAGGTTTGAGGCATTCAGGACAGATACTTTGAGTCTGTTTAATATCTTTCATATCAGTGCCTTCTGGAGGATAGCCTACTTTCTTTCGAAGGGCTTAAGAGTCAATGACGATAATAAGGTTTCCAAACGTTTCCTACGGTGATTGAGGGGAAAGCATGACAGCAAATGAGGAAACCCGCAGTACCCTGCGAGAAATGGGCCTAAACGCCTACGAAATCGACGCCTACATCGTTTTGCTAGCTGGCGGTGAGATGACAGCTATGGAAATTAGCAGTCAAGCCAGTGTACCCTACAGTAAAATGTATGAGGTCCTAAACAGCCTCAAAGAGAAAGGCTGGATCAAAAGCGGCGAAAGCCGTCCCTTTAAGTATTATCCCGTGCCTCCCCTAGAAGCTGCCCGATCAACCAAGCTACGTCTTGAAGACAAATATGTCAGCTGGGAAAACACTATCGCTGAAACTCTCCAGCCCCTCTATGAGAAACGTGAACTTGTCGAGCGACCTGATATGCTGATTCTGCGCGGCCAGCAAGCGGTGCTCACAAAACTCGAGGAGATTTTCAAGAAAGCCTCCGTGGAAATTGTGGTTGCTGCACCCGAGTTCGCCAAACCCCTAATTACACTTGCTGAACCCTTGCTTGGGTTGGGACTCAAAAAATCTGTCACCATAAAGTTGATGGCAGCGGGCAAAAAAGAGGATTGGCAGTTCATCAAAAAATACTCCAGTTTGGGTGCATTACGTATTCGTGATCACATGTTTGGCGGCGGCATCATAGCTGATGGTAAAGAAGCAATGCTGTTTTTAGGCGAGGATAAACCTAGTCTTGTTATTTGGAGTAATCATGTGGGGTTAGTGGGGTTTGCACGGGAGTATTTCCAGTTTCTCTGGGACTCATCTGAAACCGCCTAACTTTTATGGATCTGCTGTGAAGGCTGTTTGGGGTAGTTCAACGGTGAATCGTGTCCCTTTGCCTGTTTCGCTTTCAAATGTAATGGTTCCGTTTAGGGCCTCTACGAGGCGTTTAACAACGGCTAAACCTAACCCTTGACCTTTTGATTTGGTGGTAAATAGAGGTGTGAACATTTTATTGCTCACCTCTTTGGTGATGCCCATTCCTGTGTCATGTATGCTTAGTATTGCCACATTGTTTTCTATGTCTGTTTTTATTGTTAGTTTACCTTTTTCTTGCATTGCTTGAATTGCGTTAGTTACAAGGTTTGTTAGAATTCTGCGTATATAATTGCTGTCAGTTTTTATAGAGATGGGCGTTTGTTTGATATCTATTGTGACCTCAATGCTCTTTGGGACATTGATGGTCAATAGGGTGCTCAAAATCAGGTCTGAGAGGTTTATGTTTTGAACGTTGGGTTTGAGGGGTCTTGTGTAGTCTTGGAGATCGCTTATGATTTTGTTGATATAGTTTAGGTTCTGGTTAACTGAGTCTATGCTCTCAGTTATGGCTTGTTTGCTTTGGGTATCTGGCATATTTTTGATTTCTTCTAAGATAAGATACATGTCACTAGTTATGGCTTGCAGAGGATTTCGAATGTCATGTCCAACCATACTAGCGGTTTGCCCTATGGCTGCTAGACGCTCTGCGCTTTGAAGTTGTTTGGCTCGTTGTTCGGCGAGGTTTTCCATCTGGCTGGCATATTCTTCAATCAAAAACGTGTTTTCTTCTAGTTTTTGTTGGGTTTGGGCATGTGCGTGTTCGGTTTGTTTTAACTCATCTATGTCTGAGGTGTAGATGCGGACTTGCTGGGTTTGGGGTACAAGAAAGAATTGTTGCTGATACCAGTGTTTGTTGATTTTTGCTTCTCTTCTTTGGATGTTGGTGTTTCTTATTTCAAAGGTTTCTTTGATGTGTTGCCAGTCTGAAAAGAACTCGTGGTTTTTTCCCATTGTTTTAAGGTTAGGAAACAGTTTTTCGGTTGCGGGATTTGCATAGGTTATGTTTCCATCCAAATCTACTTCAAGTACAGCGTTTGGACTAAGGGTTGGGAAGCTGGTTAATCTGGTGATTTCTTTTTCTATTTGTTCTCTTTCTGTTATGTCAATGTTGGCTTCAAGGATACTTTCGATTTCTCCCTGCTCGGTTTTTTCTACCAGCAACCAGCTCTGCATAGTCCGAGTGCGGTTATCCTTGGTTTTTTGAGTAATTATCCCTGTCCAACTTTGTTTGTTCTGTAGCTCTGAAATAATGGTGTCAAAGGGTTGGGGAAATTTGGTTTCTAGTAATTCATGGGTAACTTTTCCTACAGCTTCAGCTTTGGTCCAGCCGTAGGTTTTTTCTGCGCCTTTGTTCCAAAAAGTTATGGTGCCATCGATTTTGCAGACAATATTTGCCACGGGACTTAGATCAATTAACGTGGCTTGCCGGTTGTTTGCTTCTTGAATTTTTCTATGTTTTGTACAGTCTTGGAAAACAAAAATAACTCCGGGTATAATACCATCTGCTGTAATAATAGGTGTTCCACAGCCTGCAATGGGAATCTCGGTGCCATCTTTGCGTATCAAAAGTGTTTGGTTGGCTAAACTGGCTATAAATCCCTGTGTTAGGACTTTTGCGACTATGTCTTTTGGCTCTTGTTTTGTCTGCTCATCTGTTATGTGAAAGATTTGTTCTATGAGTTTTCCTGTTGCTTGCTTTTCTGTCCATCCGGTTAACTTTTCAGCCGCAGAATTCATGAATGTAACTATGCCTTTAGTGTCAGTTGTTATCACACCATCACAACTACTGTTTAGAGTCGTGATCAAGTGTTCTACATTTTCATGTAGAGAATCTGTGCTGGTTTGAACTTTTCTATCAACATCTGATTTTGTTTGTCTAAGTTCTTCTACTGTTTCCATCTGTGGAGTGGTCTCTTCAAAAACAACCGCAAAATAACCATTTTGAAGACTATAGACCGATATATGGTGCCATTTGTTGTGTAATTTAGAATACTGCTTTGTGGTGCTATATTCCCCGCTCAATGCAACCGCGCCATAGAGCTGAATCAAACTATCGATACTCTGTTTTTTCTTAGCAAAAACCTCAGTGGCTCTTCTACCAACCACCTCTCCTCTTTTTTGAGATTGTTAATTTTTTCATAAACCTCATTGATGTCAAGGTAGAGCCAGTCAACCGGATTGTTTTTTTCATCAGTTAATATTTTGCAATATGCAATGCCCTCTGAGAGTTTAGATAGAAGAAATGTAATCTGCTTATCAGGCGTTATGTTTTGCATTTCCTTATCAACCGTCTAAACAGTCTACTTTTTTAATTACTACTATTTAATAGAGTTTCGCATTGTCACCGAAAAACCCACTAAGCAACAACAAAAAAACCTGTGCCCCAACAAACAATGGATATTCTTAAATCATTAAACTGTATCACAGACGAGTTAAGGTGTAATTAAATTGGCACAACCAACGTACAAAACAGTTTTCTTTTTCCTAGACACAGACAAATACTGTAGCCCCTTTGACATACTAGTCGCCATAGACGTATTCCCCGACTCCTCGATATTTAAATTCGAAAATGTTACCGGCGAAGACGCACCCAAGATAGTCTTTGATCTTCTCTTCCCCCGTGGACCTGAAGGCGCAAAACACACCAAAATTTTCATCAACGGCAGCAACTTTGAAGAAGTAGAAAAAGTTGTCGCTACAACCCAGAAAGCCATGAAATCCGCTCCATGGGGAAACAGCATCATTGTTGACCCCCGAGGTGGATACAGCACAGCCGCCGCCGCAGTCGCCAAAACCTTTGGCGCATCCATGGAAAGAGGCTTAGGTACCCTGGAGGGCAAAAAAGTTACCGTCTTAGCAGGCA
Organism: Nitrososphaerota archaeon; assembly: GCA_031256395.1. GTDB lineage: Archaea > Thermoproteota > Bathyarchaeia > Bathyarchaeales > Bathycorpusculaceae > Bathycorpusculum. The sequence continues at coordinate 27,864 of JAIRQQ010000055.1, read as the reverse complement.
CAGGACCCGTAGGACAAACAGCTGCCCGTATCTACGCCGCAGAAAAAGCTGATGTAACCATAAGTAGCCGTAGCTTAGCTAAGGGCCAAATCATAGCTGATAAAATCAACGCCGAATGCGGTGCAAAATGCGTCAAAGTTGTCGAAGTCAGCAAACCTGAACAAACAGCCCAAGCCATCAAAGACGCCGAAATCATCCTTGCTGCAGGTGCAGGAGGCATCCAGTTGCTTAGCGCCGCCGATTTAGCTACTGCAACCAAAGCCAAAATCGTCGCAGATATCAACGCAATAAACCCCCTAGGTGTGGAAGATTTAGGTTCAAACGATGATAAAGAGTTCAAACCTGGCGTCTGGGGTATTGGTGCACTATCCATTGGCAAACTAAAAATCAAAACCGAAGTAGAAATGATCAAACGCGCCGTTGCTGAACCACAGGGTCTCTTTGACTACTCCATTGCCTACACCATAGCTAAGGACACAATTCTAAAGAAGCTTGCAAAAACCGCTGCAAAATAAGCGGCTTTTCAACCTTTTTTTCATTTGCTGAGAAGTAAATTTATCTATGTGAACTTACTGGCCTTGTAATCTACAAGTCCTATGAAGGATTTTGAGCCTAAATGAGTTTACCAGCAAATCACGTTAACAGCACTGCGATTCATACCTTAAGTGACGAATTGGGGCACTTGTTAAACATAAGTTCCTCAAATGCTGAACTTTTGATTTCAGTTTTAGTCTTTGTTATAATTGGCTCTGTTGGCTGGATCTCATATGCTGTTCTTAGTAAATACATCAATCGCTGGGCCGAAAGAAATGCAACCACCCTAGTTGATGAAATCGCGGCAACCTTCAAAATAGTTATAATGACCTTAATTGGTATTCTAGTTATCCAATTTTCCATAGCGCCGCTTTCATTTCTCGATCCCCACCGCTATATACTAACCATCGTATTTCTAATTATACAAATTCTGCTTGCCGCCTATGCAGTTTCAAGAATTGCCACTGTCGTTGTTGATAAATTAGTAGATATGACCGTGCAAAGAGGCGGAAAAAACAACAAACACTCCACCTTTATCTTAAAAAAAGTCATATCCGGCGTCATTTTCATTATTGCCTTGTTGCTAATTATAAACCTGTTCGATTTCCCCGGAGCATGGGAAACTACCCTTGCAAGCGTGGGAATAAGCGGTATCGTCATCGCCTTTGCACTCCAAAGCACCCTAAGTGACCTCTTTAGTGCACTATACATCTACCTCGACCGACCCTTTGAAATCGGCGACTTTATCTTTGTAGGCGACTACAGCGGCACCGTCAAAAACATCGGCCTAATAAGCACAAGACTCCAACTCTTACAAGGCGAAGAACTAGTAATCTCAAACAAAGAACTCACCTCAACATATATCCGAAACTTTAGAAAACTACAAAAAAGAAGAATAGTCTTCAACCTAGGCGTAAACTACGACACACCCAATGAAAAACTCAAAAAAATACCTTGGATAATCTCAGAAATAATCAACAACATCGAAGGCGCCTCACCCCAATTTGTAAGCTTTAACGAATTCGGCGAATACAGTCTCAAATTCTTCATAAGCTACTTCGTCAACGCACCCGACTACGGTAGCTACCTCGCAGTTCAACAACAAATCAACCTAGCCATAAGAGAAGTCTTTGAACGCGAAGGCATAGAACTAGCCTACCTCAAAAACGTAACCTTCATCAAAAGATAACTCCAAATCCACCACATCAACGCCCAATAAATTACAGACCCTTATTTCTCTCCCTTCTTCTTCTTCTCTCTCATCTGTTGCATTTACCGCCTTTGACAGACCTTTTAACCGCTGACATTTTATCAGCAGTTCATTTACCCCTCTGCAGTGGTTCCTTAAATTCAACTCCTAATTTCTAGCCAAGTTAACTGCTGACTAAGTGCATGCAAAAATGACCTAAAAATAAAATGGTGGATTAGATGGCGTTTGTAATGCGATCGCAGGCTTCTTTTATGCGTTCTTTTGGCTGTGTAAAAGTTATTCGTACATAGCCTTCTCCATGTTTACCAAACCCAACCCCGGGTGTAACGGCTACTCCGGCTTCTAGGAGTTTGGTTGTGAATTCCATAGAGTCCCCTTTACAATTAACCCAGACATAGAAGGAGGCCTTAGGCTTCTCACAACTAAACCCAAGCTTGGTCAGGGTGTCAACAAGAAGATCCCGACGTTCCTGTAGCATCTGGTTGTTTTGGCACAAAAATTCCGGAGGATCACGACTAGTATAGCTACCCAGCGCTTTAACTGCGGCTTTTTGTGTATACACTGGTGGACCTGAGTCGATTTGAGATTTTACTTTAACTAAGCCTGCAATAAGCTCCTTGTTGCCCACTGCAAAACCAATACGATCTCCCGTCATGTTAAAGGTCTTAGATAACGAATTGAACTCTACTGCAACATCTAAGGCCCCCTCCACTTCTAAAATACTTGGAGCCCGATACCCCTCATAGGTAATCTCGGAGTAGGCATTATCATAGCAGAGAATAATGTTGTTTTCTTTGGCAAACTCGACAGCTTCTTTTAGGGTTTTGTACTCAACTGTGGCGGCGGTGGGATTGTTGGGATAGTTGAGAAACATCATCTTTACATTGTGGGTATTAACTGAGTCAAAGTTTGGCTGATAATTGTTCTCTTCTAATAGCGGCAAAGCAACAGCAGTTCCATCACAGAGAATGGTGCTGCCATTGGCATAAACAGGGTATGCCGGATCCGGACAGAGCACACAATCTCCCGGGTTGATAAAGGCTCGGGCAATGTTTGCTATACCCTCCTTAGAGCCCAACAATGCCATAACCTGATCTGTTTGAAGATCGACCCCAAAGCGGGTTTTGTACCATGTTATGACCGCTTCTCGAAAAGCGTGTTCTCCATGGCTAAAACTATAATTATGATTTTTTTGATCTGCCGCCTCTTTTGCTAGCGCATCTACAATAAATTGCGGCGGGGGCAAATCCGGATCTCCAATAGACAATGAAATAAGATCCACACCCTGCGCCTTTTTGGCTTTCTGAATTTTCTCTATCTCTGCAAAGAGATAAGGCGGTAGTTGTTTGATTCGCTTAGCATACTCAAAAGTCAAATCGGTTCCTCTCTAAACAATTTACCCTCAAAGACCTTCTCAGCAGGGCCCCCCATATAGATATTGCCCCCTGCACCCGATGTGATTTGCAGATCTCCCCCTCTTAGATGTACAGTGACTTTGTCTTGAACTTTGCCCAGTTTTCTAGCAACAGCAAACGACGCACAAGCTCCCGTACCACAAGCCAAGGTTTCTCTACATCCCCGTTCCCAAACACGCACACTCATCTCACAACAATTACGTACTTCAACAAACGCCACATTGGTCCGCTGCGGAAAGGCCGGATGAATTTCCAAACGCTCTCCAACCAACCCAACCGGAAAACCCTCTAGATCCTCAACAAAACTAACACAATGAGGATTACCCATAGACAGCACAGTCACTTGATAGACCTCATTATCAACTTGAAGCGGTTGATCTATACAGGTACCCTCCCCAACCATAGACACTGCCACTCGTTGCCAGTTTGGCACCCCCATATCAACCTCTACCGCTAAAACCTGACTATCCTTAACTGAGAGCCAAACCTGCTTTATACCTGCCAAAGTTTCAATGCTAAACTCGGACTTTTTCACAATATCATTTTCATAACAGTACTTGCTAAAACAACGAATACCATTACCACACATCTCAGCCTCACTGCCATCAGCATTAAACATACGCATCTTTATATCCGCAGTTTGGGATGGACAAACCAACAAAAGCCCATCTGCCCCAACTCCAAACCATCTCTCACAGAGATACTTGGCCCATCTTGGAGCATCTTTGTTACCGATTTGCTCTTGCCGATTGTCAATGACTACATAGTCATTTCCTAAACCCTGCATCTTCCAAAACTGCACTAAACCTCACCATGCATCTTTTGGTTGGTCACTAAATCCTTTAGCTGTTCGCGCTCTCTGACCAATAGAGGTTTACCTCCACGTATGAGAACCTCTGCTGCTCTTGGACGTGAGTTATATTGGCTGCTCATGCTATATCCATAAGCCCCAGCATTGAGAACCGCTAAGAGATCCCCCTCATTAATGTCTGGCACAGAGTGGTCTTTTGCAAGCAAATCCCCTGATTCACAGATAGGACCCGCTATATCATAGGTTTCTGTACTAGTTGCGGTTAGATTGTTGGCAACCAGTATGGGATGGTAGCTACCATACATTGCAGGACGCAATAACGTGTTAAAGCCTGCATCTACTCCCGCAAATTTGCGACTCGGTGTAACTTTGACCGTGTTCACAGTTGTTAAGAGAATACATGCATCAGCAACAAGATATCGTCCGGGTTCCACAAAAAGAAACGGTTTGCCCAGTCCATACTCTTTGGTTTTGTTTTTAAACAGGTTGACAACTTTGTTGGAGAATTCTTGGACATCAAACTCTTTTTCTTTTGGTTTGTAGGGAACACCAAAGCCTCCGCCGATGTCGATGAATTCAAAGTCTATGCCGACTTCTTTGTGCACTCGCTTAGCTATACTTAGTAGTTTTTCCACTGCCTGCACATAGGGTTCGAACTCGAGGATGCCTGAGCCGATGTGCATATGAATACCAAAGCGTTCTACCCGGGCGCGTTGGGCAATGGCGTAGGCTTGAATTACCTCTTCTTCCCAGAGACCAAACTTGGATTCAGGGCCTGCGGTTATGCAGTGATTGTGGTGACCTGCGCCGACTTCGGGGTTGACGCGTACGGAGAGAATTTGGGGCACCGAGATTTTGAGCAGGCGGTCCATCTCTGATTGTGAGTCCACATTTATGGTGATATTGGCATCGGCTAGCATCTTTAGCTCGTCATTTCGCACGTTTGTGCCTGTGAAGAGGATGCGATCGGGTGTGAAGCCGCTACTAAGAGCCAAAAACACCTCGCCGGGGCTGACTGTGTCAAGATATGCTCCCTGAGACTGCAGGACGCGAAGCACGTTTAGGTTTGTGTTGGCTTTGGCGGCATAGTAGATGCGCACATATTTGTAATTGTTAACCAAGGCGCCATAGAGACGGTTATAGTTGTCTTGGATGCGTTTCTCGCTTATAACATAGAGCGGGGTATCGTAGGTTTTGGCTAGATCAATTGTTGAGACACCATCAAAATAGAGGTTGCCTTTGTGGTCTTCTAGGGGTTCACGAAGTTTTTTCTTAACCATAAGCTTCACCAATTGTTATAGTTGTTATGCTAATCCTTTTGATACATAGAGTTCTGCGCTTAGAATTCCTCCGCCGGCGGCTCCGCGGACTGTGTTGTGGCTTAGACACATGTATTTGAGTGTCATGATGGGATCTTTGCGTAGTCTGCCAATTACGACGCTTTGTCCTTGTTGGGTATCTCGGTCGTATCGGGGTTGGGGGCGGTTTTTTTCGTGACGGATGATTATGGGTTGTGTTGGGGCTGAGGGGAGTTTGAGGGTTTGGGGTTCGCCTCTAAAGGTTGTGAATGCGGTTTCGGTTTCTTCGAGGGTGGGTTCTTTGGCGAGTTTTACAAAGATTGATTCGAGATGTCCATCGCTGACATTGACGCGGTTGCAGCTTGCGCTGAGCTGGAAATTTGCATAATCGATGGTTGTTCCGTTAAAGTTGCCCAGGATTTTTAGGGCTTCGGTTTCCATTTTTTCTTCTTCGCCTGAGATGTAGGGAATTACGTTATCGATAATATCTAGTGATGGTACGCCGGGGTAGCCTGCGCCGCTTAGTGCTTGCATGGTGGTTACCATGACTTGTTGGATGCCAAACTGCATAAGCGGTTTTAATGTGATAACCATGCCTATGGTGCTGCAGTTGGGGTCTGTTGTGATAAACCCTTTCCAGTTGCGCTTTTTTTGTTGGACCTTGACTAGTTCGATATGGTCGGGGTTGATTTCGGGGATAATTAGGGGGACGTCTTTGTCCATGCGATGGGCGCTGGCTTTGCTAAATACTGGATAGTGGGCGCCAAATTCGTTCTCTACTGGTCCGGCCAAGTCGCCAGGGAGGGATGTGAAAACTAGGTCAAAGTCGCCTGTTTGTTCGGCGGATTTGACATCTATGTTGGCAATTGGCATCTCGGCGATTTCTTTGGGCATTTCTGTATCCATTAGCCAGGTGGTGGCGTCTTTGAATTTTTTACCTGCGCTTCGCTCAGATGCGGCAAGCACTGAGATCTCAAACCATGGGTGCTCTTGCAGGAGCTGAATGTAGCGTTGCCCGACGGCTCCGGTTGCGCCTAATATGGCAACTTTGCGTTTATTGGACATATAATTCTCCCTTAATGTCTCTCTATAATATAGTTGATAAAAAAGTTAACGGCCTTATTTTGTGCTTTAGTTTAATCCCAGCACATCGGCCATGTTGTAAATTTGTGGTTTGGTTTGTTGGCTTAGCCATTCAGCGGCATACACTGCTCCCTGAGCAAACACATCGCGGCTAAACGCAGTGTGTTCGATGCGTAGCATTTCGTTGGGTCCTGCGATGATAAGGCTGTGTATACCTGCGACGCCTCCTGCGCGAAGGGTGGTGACTTCGAGTTCGTTTGGTTGTCTTGGGCTTATGCCTTCTCTGCCTGAAACTGTTTTGGTGTAGCCTCGTACATTGGTGATTATTTCGCCGAGTTTTTTAGCGGTGCCGCTTGGGGCGTCGACTTTGCATATGTGGTGGATTTCATTTATGCTAAAATCGTAGCCTTGTGGAAATGCTTTGAGTTGCTCGGCGAGTTTGAAGAGGATATTTATGCCAACGCTATAGTTGGGTGAGAACACTGCGGGAACTTTGCCTGCCATGGTTGCTGTGATTTTTTGGTGTTGTTCTGCTGTGAAGCCTGTGGTGCCCAAGATTATACGTTTACCCAAATCTACCGCTGCTGGAATGTTGATTAAATCAGCTGCGGGGGTGGTGAAGCTGATGAATATATCGGCGTCTTGGAGAGCTTTGGTTATGTCTGCGCAAATTTTTGTTTCCGAGTTGACTCCAAAGTCGCATAGAGATTTGCCTAATGCGGGGCAGTTTGGAGCTTCGGTGGCTCCTGTTATTTGGTGTCCTTTGGCTAGGGCTTGGGCGATTATGGCTTGTCCCATTCTGCCTGCGGCGCCTGCAACACAGAGTTTAAGCATAGCTGAGGCCTTCTTGGTATTTGGGGTTGGTGAGGCGATCGTCTAGATCGATGCCGAAGTGGTCTGCGATGGGCTGGAGGATTTGGGGGTTGGCTTTGTGGACTTTTCGTGTGGCTGATAGGATGATTTCTAGTCCGTTTGGTGTCATTTTGCCTAGGGGTTGACGACAGGGGCCTGAGGGCATGCCTAGGATGTTCATTAGGGTTTTGATGGCTAGGGGATTGCGGGCTTTGCATGTGGTGGGTCCGTAGGGTGTCTGTTCGGTGGTTTTTACTGTTATGATGTTGAAGAGGGGTTGGAGTGCTTGGGCGATTATGTTTGCGGCTTCTTGGTTGTTCTCTAGTGCGTATTGTACCATATCTGCTATTGCGCGGGGGGCTATGTTGGATATGACTGATATGACGCCGCTTGCTTTGATGGCGGGTGAGGTTATCATGGTGTAGGTTTTGTCGTCGTCACCGCTTAGGATGTCAAAGTCTGTGCCGCAGAGTTTTCGGGTTAGTTCCATGTTTTGGAGGTCGCCTGTGGCTTCTTTGACGCATCGCAGGTTTGGGTATTGGGTGTGGAGTGTGGCTAGGTCTTGGGGTAGGAGTTGGGTGCCGGTTCTGCCGGGGATGATGTAGGGGATGATTTGGATTTGGGGGAAGGTGCTGGCGATGGGTTCGATGTATTCGCGGCGGATTTCTATGGAACTGGGTCCGTTGTAGTAGGGATCAACAAGTAGTACTGCGTTTGCACCTGCGTTTTGGGCGTGGCGGGTTCCTTCGATGGCTTCTTGGGTGTTGTTGCTGCCGGTGCCTGCGATGGTTGTGCAGCGGGGTTGTGCGTGTTGGCAGGTTTTTTCTATGACTTTGCTGTGTTCTGTCCAGTCTAGGGTGGGTGATTCGCCGGTTGTGCCGACGGCAAGGACGCCTTTGGCGCCGTTTTTTATTTGAAATTCTATTAACTGTTGTAATCCGTCGTAGTCTATTTGACGGTTAGGAGTCATGGGGGTTATTAGTGCGGTATAGCACCCGCTAAATGTTGTCATTTTGAATTCCTTCTGATGAACCTTTAGTGGACTATACAATATTTAAAGTTTACGTTTATCACATTTTTTTTACGAAAAACGAAAAAAGCTAATGCTTGCCAGCTAAACAACAACCAGTTATAAACGCTTTACGTACTAAATTAAACCCAATGGACCAAACAGAGCCCGCTCAGAAATTATATGCTCCGCTCCACCCAAACAAACTATTTATAACCAATAGACAAAGCCTAAACCAATAAAACGCTAACAGCCCTATAAACAAAGAATATAGAAAACACTCAGCAAGTCCAAATAATCTTTTTCTCACTGCTATGAGTAGAAACCTAATCAACAAACAAAAAATATTTGACTAAAACGAAATAACAAAAAAGGAAAAATTTGGATGAATCGTAGAAAAGGCTTACGGGTTTACCCTTTGCCTTTTTCTTCTTTACCGAAGTACTGTGTCCACTTGAGTTTGCGTGCGTCGCGTTTGAATGCTAAGCTGCTTTTCTTGCATTTGCTGGAGTCGTACCAAAGGATTGAGCCGTCATTTTTGACGTACATCATGCCTGTGCCAGCTGGGAAATCAGCACCACAGAACGAACATTTTCTCGGTTTTGGCATGACAAGTTTCACCTATCAGTTTATCTTGTGATTTTCTTTGCTTCCCGTTCAGTTTCTCGAAGCATCAAGATGTCTTGAACGCGCACGGGTCCTTTAACGTTGCGTGTAATGATTCGACCTTTGTCTCTGCCTTCCATGATGCGGACGCGAACCTGCGTAATTTCGCCGGTTACACCTGTGCGACCGATGATCTGAATAACTTCAGAGGGAGTTAATTCATCGGTTGACTCTTTGCTACTCATGTTACTGAGTGCCTCGTTTAACCTGATCGATGCGTGTCACTATTTCTTTAATTAATCCTGCTGCTTCCCCTTCTCTCATGATGCATGCGGCTGCGCATGGGACGTCAATACCGATGGATTTGCCGAGTTGTTCTTTACTTGGTACAAACACGTATGGAATCTTGCGTTCGTCGCAGAGCAATGGTAGGTGTGCAATGACCTCTGGGGGATCCACGTCTTCAGAGATGACGACAAGTTTTGTTTGATTTCGCTCTACCGCTTTAGTAGCTTCGTTGGTTCCTTTCCTAACGGATCCTGATTTTGAAGCAAGCGTTAGGGCTTCATAGGCTGCATCCACGAGTTCTTTTGGGGCTTCATATTTTACATAGAATGGTTTAGTCATATTTCTTAGCCTCACCCTTTTTTAAGGCACACTCTTATCCACACTTCTTATTTAATAAGCTTTCTACACTAAAGCCACAGAGCCATCCCTTTGATAATGATTAAATCCAGAAACATTTAAATCCAAAGCTACGGCTACCTACATGTTTTTGAGGGGGCAAAGCATCTGCAAAAATTAGGTAAAATAACAACCGTATCTCCTTCCGGAAATGCGCTAGTTAAAGTAGAGAACCCTCCAAAAATAGGCTCCGAAGTTGTCGACGAGAACCTAAACGTTGTCGGTAAAGTTTTCGATATTATTGGGCCAGTCTCAGCCCCATATATAGTGATTAGACCAACCGTTAGGGAACCCGCCAGGTTAGTTAATAAACCGGTGTATTTACTCCTCTCGAAAACGCAACGGAGCAAACGAGACAGATGACAAGCGACAGTAACCTGCACATAACCGAAAAAGATACAACCACCACAACACCAACAGAAACTCCAAAAACACGTGTCTGTCCCGAATGCGGAAGCACCCGACTTATGCACGACTCCGAAGTCTCCGAAATAGTATGCATGGACTGCGGTGTTGTAGTACAACAAAAACTTGCTGACCGCGGACCTGAATGGCGCGCTTTTGATGATGACCAACGCACAAAACGAGCCCGCGTCGGCGCACCCCTCACCTATACCATCCACGACAAAGGCCTATCCACAACCATCGACTGGCACGACCGCGATGTCTATGGAAAAAGCCTCTCACCCGGACAAAAAGCCCAAGTTTACCGCCTGCGAAAATGGCAACGCCGCATCAGAGTCTCTGATGCAACTGAACGCAACTTGGCCTTTGCCCTCTCCGATCTCACAAAAATCTCAAACAACCTCAACTTACCAAAAAACATTCTAGAAACAGCCTCAGTTATCTACCGCCGAGCAGTCAAAGAACACCTCATCCGAGGCCGATCAATTCAAGGCGTCACATCAGCATCCCTCTATCTAGCATGCAGACAATGCGGACTACCCCGAACCATCGATGAAATCTCACAAGTCTCCACAGTAAGCAAAAAAGAAATCGGACGAAGCTACCGCTTCCTCATACGCGAACTCGACTACACAATTCCACCCCTAAAACCCAGCCAATACATAACCAAATTCTCAAACAAACTCACCATGCAAGGCAAAGTAGAAGAAATCGCCCACAAAATACTAGGCGCTGTCAAAGAACTCAAACTAACCTCAGGCCGAGGCCCCACAGGCATCGCCGCCGCCGCAAGCTATATCGCCTCAGTACTAACAGGCGAACGCAAAACACAAAGAGAAATCGCCGAAATCGCCCAAGTCACAGAAGTCACAATCCGCAACCGCTACAAAGAACTCGCAGAACACCTAATGTTCCAAATAAGCATCTAACCCTTCCAATCAAACACTTCAAACAATACCTAAAACAGTATCAAATAGCTTCTTCAGGTAATGTTGGTGTTTCAGAAACAGTTGTTTTTTCGATTGTCTTGGAATCTGGGCCATTCTTAACTACGCCTATTGTAGTGATGGTGGGTATAGTGGGTGTTATAGTGGTGGTGGTGGCTTTATTGGTATATTTTAAGCGGCGCAATATCCGGTCATGTCTCAAATTAGTTTATTAAGCTGGTGGTGTGTATTTGATCACTTCGTGAGGCAATTAATATGGTGACGGCAAGTGTCAGATGTATACATTGTGATAGTTTAGATGTTGTAAAGATGGGTAAACAACAAGTAAATGGAAAACCACGTTGCAAATGTAAAAAATGCGGTAAAACATTCCAAATACAATACGCAAATAATGGTGCTAAACCCCAAACCAAACAGTTGATAGTGAAAATGTCTCTAAACGGCAGCGGCATACGCGACATCTCGCGCGTACTAAATATTAGTTCAAACACCGTTTTATCAGTTTTAAAAAAACAGAAAAACTCCAAACAAACATAAACCCAAAATACATAAACTTCAATCAACCTTTGAAAGTTCGTCTGGAAATGGATGAAATGTGGGGCAGAGTTTATTGTAAAAAGACTCCTTGTTGGTTGTGGCATGCTATAAATCATGATACCGGTGAAATTGTTGCGTACGTTTTTGGTACAAGAGAGCATAACGTGTTGCAAAAACTTTTAGCTTTACTGTCAAAACTAAAGGTGGAGATAATGCAAGTGTTTTGTGATGATAATTTTGCTTATCATAACGCTATTTCTTGGGATATTTTGCAGACGGGTAAGCGGAATACGCAACGTATCGAGTGTAAGCATTTGACTTTTCGTACCAGACTTAAGCGTTTAGCTCGCAGGACTATTTGCTACTCTAAATCGTTGGAAATGCATAAAATTGTTTTCGGGCTGCTCATAAACACATTAGAATTTGGATGTAAACTATTTTGAGACATGACTCAATATCCAACCATACTGTGGCTCTGTTCCGTAACTGGAACAATATGTTCCATGGTTAGAACTAAAAATATGTTTATGCATTTTAGCACAGGGAACTATATTGAAAGTAACTATATTGAAAGTTGTCGTTGCTTCAATAATGCTGACTTTGCTGTTATGTCCTTTTATCTTGGTTATTAAAACTGCAGATGCACAACCCTCAACTATTACGATATTTCCAGATGGTACTGTTGATGCCTCAAGCGGTATTCAAAGAGACGGCAACACCTATACACTAACAACAGACCTCAAACTGCCTATTGAAGTCCAAAAAAACGGCATCACCCTAAACGGAGCAAACCACACCCTCCAAGGGCCACGTATCGACTCAGGCTTAGCTGGCATTACTCTAAAGGCAAGCAATGTAGTGGTCACTAATTTCAACATTGACCGTTGGCCAGCTGGAATATATGGTGCATACAACAATAATACCATAACAGCCAACAAATTTACTGATAATGATCGTGCTATCGCTTTGTATGCCACTGATTACGTCATAAGTAAAAACATCATACAGACAAGCACTAGCGGGATCTATATTAAAGATGTATTCATTCCCACAGAAGACACCAATCTTATAATCAACAACCAAATAAGCAACAACTATTGGGCATTTAACATAATAGACAGCAACGGAACAACAATAACCCAAAACGACGTTACGGATAATGATGTAATACTAGCCCTTGGTAGCCGCTCTGGTGTCGCGGGTTATCATTTGATTTATCTTAACAATTTTGTGGACAACCAACAAGCGCTCCATGTTCATCTTCCAGGCCCGTTTGTATCAGGGCTTTCCCCGATTTCTCCTGCTGGAAACTGGGACAATGGTAAAATGGGAAATTATTGGCACGACTACACCACAAAATACTCCAATGTATCTGAGATAAGTAATTCGTGCATAGGCGATACAGCATATTTAATCGAATCAGAACCCATATCTTGGGGCAACGGTAATGGCGGAGGCGGCATCGCCATTTTAGGCAAAGGAGTCGACCGCTATCCACTTATCTCCACCTATAGCATAGCAACTTCACCCGATAATAGTTCACCAAATAGTAGCCTGCCCATTGAATATGTGGTTGCAGTGATACTTGCGGTTGCCCTTTTAATCACAGTGCTAATTACAATAACATACCTAAAAAAACACCGACAAAACTGATGCACGCCGTCTATGCTTATGTCTTTTATCTTAACTATGCACCTCTCTATAATTTTGTGGCTCAAGTCAAGTTTTAGATTAGATAATTTTTTATCCAATGGTACCACACTACCTTTGTGCTTGCAGAAAAAGAGAAAAAATCCAACAATCTTAAAATTGCCCGAATTTTACTATTCATATGTGCCATCACAGCAGTTATACTTCTTTTCTACTCCTCAACAGTACTAAATATCATTTCAAACGATGTCTATCTTATCGGCGGCTTTGGTGTAGTAGTCGCCTCAGCAATAATCAACTATGCACTCATCCGCGTTTATGGCAAAAGACCACCCAAACAATTTCCTAACAACACAGATAGCCAATAGCTAGTCCCAACGACTTTTATGTTTGGGTGCTGCTTAACATCACGTTTTGAGGGATATGATGCATACAAAACAAATTGGAAAAAACCTCTACCAAGTTGAACTCGACACTGGCGGTTTTAAACAACTCATCTGCAGCTATATCATAACCGGCTCAAAACCCACACTCATCGAGTCCGGCCCAACAAACTCAATACCCAACCTCCTTAGCGCTATAGACGAACTAGATATAGCACCCAAAGCTATAGAGTATGTTGCAGTGACTCATATCCATCTTGACCATGGCGGCGGCGCAGGCACCTTGCTAAAATCTCTACCAAACGCCAAAGTTATTGTCCACCCACGCGGCGCACCCCACCTAATCGACCCTGAACGCCTCTGGCCCTCAAGTCAAGCCGTTTTAGGTTATGTCAGCGAAATCTTCGGCAAACCCGAACCCGTACCCAAAGACCGCATAATCCCCATAACTGAGGGTATTTTTGATTTAGGAGACAACGCTAAACTCACCGTCATTGAAACACTAGGACATGCCTCACACAACCTTAGTTTCCAAGAAAACCTCAACAATGGCGTTTTTCCCGGAGATGCCGCAGGTACTTATCTGCCCGACTGTAACGTAGTTGTCCCAACAACTCCTCCACCCTTCTATCTTGAATCAGCCTTGGTATCCCTTGACAAACTCATCGCCCTTAGCCCCCAAGCACTCTACTTTAGTCACTTCGGACGAGCTGATGATGCAGTTAACCGACTTGAAGCCTACAAAACACAGCTACAACTCTGGGCCGACATTGCACAAGCCGGTGTAGAAACAAACCAAAGTCTGGAAACCATTCGAGAAAATATCATCCAAGCAGACCCCGTCATGACCAAAATTATCAGCTACATCCAAAACCACCCCATCTACAAAAAAACCGTGCTAGACAACTGCATCATGGGATTTATCGAATACGCCAAGACAAAACAACCCAAAACCCAACCGTAAACATTTTAATAATCTGCTTGGGTTTTTGTCATGAAGTGAAGTGTTTTGGGCGAAAATGAAAGCAGACCCGCACCTGAACGGGTGCCTCTTGAGAAAATTAACGATTACATGTGGCAGATTCCCAAGTACAAACCCCAAATGAAAGTTCCCGCCATGATTTTTGCCAATAAAGCCCTACTGGAAAAGATGCAAACTGACCGCACACTTTGGCAATGCGGCAACGTGGCCCAACTCCCCGGAATCTACAAACACGCCATCACACTCCCCGATGGACATGAAGGCTACGGCTTCCCCATCGGCGGCGTTGCAGCAACCGACTACACCGACGGAGTCATAAGCCCAGGCGGCGTTGGATATGATATCAACTGCGGCGTTAGACTCCTCTCAACCAACATAACCGACACAGAAGTCCGATCCAAACTAACCCCCCTAACCGAAACAATCTTTCGCAACATACCCTCCGGATTAGGAAGCCGCAGAAAAGACCTCACCATATCTAACCGTGACCTTGACACCCTCGCCGTTGAGGGCGTGCAGTGGCTCATCGACCGCGGCCTAGGCTGGAGCGAAGACGCCAAACACTGTGAAGAAAACGGACACATGCCCAACGCCAACCCTGATAAAGTTAGTCAAACCGCTAAAAACCGCGGTTTAACCCAACTTGGCACACTAGGCAGCGGCAATCACTTCCTAGAAATTCAAAAAGTAGATAAAATTTTCAACCCCAAAACCGCCAAAGCCTTTGGTCTCACCCACGAAGGACAAGTTACCGTTATGATCCACTGCGGTAGCCGAGGATACGGCCACCAAGTCTGTTCTGATTATCTTCGTGTAATGGAACATGCAGTACAAAAATACAAAATCAACCTGCCTGACCGCGAACTAGCATGCGCTCCTGGCAACAGCCAAGAAGCCAAAGACTACGTTGAAGCCATGGCCTGCGCCGTTAACTATGCCTTCTGCAACCGCCAAGCCATAATGCACTGGGTCAGACAGAGCTTCCACCAAGTCTATGGACAAGATCCCGAAAAAATCGGTCTCAAACTTGTCTATGATGTTGCTCACAACATCGCCAAAATGGAAACCCACGATGTTGGAGATGGTATACAAAAGAAGGTCTGGGTTCATCGCAAAGGCGCCACCCGCGCGTTCCCTGCAGGGCATGAAGCAGTGCCTGAAGATTACCGAAGCGAGGGCCAACCAGTGCTTATCCCCGGAAGCATGGGTACCAGCTCTTGGGTACTTGTGGGTACACAAAAAGCCATGGAGTTAACCTTTGGTTCCACAGCTCATGGTGCTGGACGAACGATGAGCCGTTTTGCTGCCAAACGCCAATTCGGAGGCGCAGAAGTAAGAAGTCGTCTCGAAAAACGCGGCATCGCAGTCCGCGCCGCAAGCCCAACAGTACTTGCAGAAGAAGCAGACCCCGCCTACAAAGACGTAGACATGGTTGCAGAGGTCAGCCACCAAATCGGCATAGCCACCAAAGTCGCCCGCCTCACACCCCTAGCAGTCATTAAGGGTTAACATCCATTCCTTCTTTATGTTTAGCTCATACCTCAATAGGTAAGGAGCTCTCAATTTTTACCCTAAAAACTATTGGGGGATCAACATTTCTTGTGTTGTTGTTGGTGTGATATCTATTGCAGATGGGTTTTCATCCTCTCGTTGTATGTCTCTGTACTTGTTTGGCTGTTGATTGATTTTGATTGTTTATTGGGCCGGAGGTGAACAACTTGTTTGTTTAGTTGCTTTTCTTAGTTTAACACATTGGGCATACAGGTCAAAATTACAATCAACAAGTTCAAAGCCATGTTCCAAAAAGACTTTTTCAATTTCTTTAGGAGTCCCAAAATACCCTGTTATCTTATGTATGCGTAGGGCTAAATTCAATGGTTTTCTAACGATCCATGGGAAGCGTGGGTCTGTGATGTATAGGTGTCCTCCAGACTTTATGATTCTTGCGGCTTCCTTTGCAAATCCTTGTTTATCTGCAAAATGGTGATAAGACATGCATGAAGTTACAATATCGAACTGATTATCTGCAAAAGGGGTTTTTGTACAGTCTGAAACAAAAATATTCATTTCTGGACACTTTGATTTTGCCTCCAGAATCATGTTCTCTTCTACATCGATTCCATACCCGTTTATGTCTGTAAGGTCACTTAAATTTTTAAGAATCGTACCCGTTCCACAACCAACATCTAAAACAGTTGCGCCTTGATGAAGCTTGACTCGCTTTAGCAATAACTTGTAAAACTTTTTTGATACTTTGCCTTCAATTCCTTCATCATAAGTTGAGGCTCTTTTATCAAATTTGAAGTCCTTGCTGTCTTTCATGTTTCAATACCTGTCTGTAATGTTTAACACCAGTAATCGTTACAGATACATAAAATTTTATGAAACGTATACTTGATACCTTTGCGATAAACTGGTTGTTAGAGGTGGGTTTTGGGTTTGCTTGTTTGAGGAGTTGTTGTTTTTTTGTAGAGTGTTGTGCAAAGGTTGCAGATATGGGGAGTAATGTTTTCTGGGTTGGTTTTGTTGTCGGCTATTTTTTTGGCGGTTTCTGTGGCTAAGGTTTGGATTTGAGGCAGGAATTCTTCTATTTGTTTTGTGCCTTTGTAGGCGCGTTTTGAGTTGAGGTATTGGCTGATAGCGGCTTGGGTGGTTCCGAGTTTTTTGGCGGTTTCAGTTTGGGAGAGGTGGTGGGTTTGGACAAGTTCTTTTGCTAGCATGGAGCGGAAAATGGGCAATATGTATTTGGCGATTATTTCGCATTGCGGACTCATAAGTATCACATCAGTATAACACGCTTATATTTATTAGATGTTTCATTTCTTCTCTGTTTTGCCCCTCCGTAAACGTTTTAAAGTGTGAAAGCTACCATTTCATAACAGCGTTAGGTAGAGTGTGGAAAATGACCATAAACAATAACGTATTAGACACAATAGGTAAAACTCCCGTAGTACGCCTAAACAAACTCACCCAAGGCATAAACGCCACAGTCGTGGCTAAACTCGAATCCCTCAACCCTGGCGGTAGCATAAAAGACCGCATCTGTAAAAACATGATCGAAACCGCCGAAACCCAAGGCCTAATCCAACCCGGCGCAACAATCATCGAACCCACTTCTGGCAATACCGGCATCGGCCTTGCCATGGTTGCAGCCGTCAAAGGCTACAAACTCATCCTAACAATGCCTGAGACCATGAGCATAGAACGCCGCAACCTCCTCAAAGCATACGGCGCACAACTCGTTCTAACCCCTGGATCCGCCGGCATGAACGGCGCCATCAAAAAAGCCGAAGAACTCGCCGCCTCCACCCCTGGAAGCTTTATCCCCCAACAATTCAAAAACACCGCCAACCCCAATGCCCACTGCCAAACAACCGGCCCCGAAATCTGGAAAGACACCAACGGAAAAGTCGACATAGTCGTTGCAGGAGTCGGCACAGGCGGAACCATAACCGGCATAGCACAATACCTCAAAGGCAAAAAACCAACCCTCCAAGCCATAGCCGTAGAACCCGCCGCTTCACCCGTACTTAGCGGTGGAAAAAGCGGACCCCACAAAATCCAAGGCCTAGGCGCAGGCTTTAAACCCGACGCCCTCCAACTCGACATAGTCGATGAAATCATCCAAGTAACCGATGATGACGCCCTAAAAACCGCCCGCGCATTAGCCCAACAAGAAGGTCTGCTAGTAGGTATCTCTTCAGGAGCTGCAACATGGGCTGCTCTCGAAATTGCCAAACGCCCCCAAAACGCAGACAAACTTGTCCTAGTTATCCTGCCCGACACAGGTGAGCGCTACCTAAGCACTACACTATTCCAACAATAATCCGGCATGTCTGTTTCTCTTTTTTAAACAGACGCTTCTCTTATATTCTCCTCTTACCAATACAAAGCAAAGGGAAGAACACAGACATGTCTACAAATCCATCCCCATCCATAGATTGCAAGAAATGTCTAGAACAAAACAAAGAGGTTGATTGCTGGAATCCCGATCGTATGATTGACACATTGATGCATACCAACCATACAGTGGAACAGGATTGGGTTGCAAGGGGTCTGCCAAAACTGGTTGATGATTTGGCGGCTAGTTACGAAAAGTTTGGCGGCATGGATCACCTTGAAGGACGCGATTTACCTAACAAAAAAATCGTCATTGAGGTTTTGGAAGATTTATTCACTGTTCTTTTCCCTGGCTATCTGGGTGATTCAGAACCATCTAAAGCCAATGTAAACTATTATTTAGGCATAAAATTAACCTCAATTTACGCCCGACTTACTGATGAGATTGAGAAGAGCCTCAAATATATCTGCAGAAAAATCAGTCAATGTCCCCACGATCTCTGCCAGAAACGGGCACATGTGGTCGCTCGGGAGTTACTTGAAAAGTTGCCCGAAATCCGTGGTAAACTCAGCGGAGACATCCAAGCCGCATACAGTGGTGATCCAGCAGCCGTGAGTACTGATGAGGTCATCTTGAGTTATCCCTGTGTTTTAGCCATTACCACTTATCGTATCGCCCATGAACTCTACCTAAGCGGCGTCCCTCTAATTCCCCGGATTATGAGTGAGCACATGCACAGCTTAACCGGGGTTGATATTCATCCCGGAGCAAAAATCGGGCGGAACTTTTTCATCGACCATGGCACCGGAGTTGTTATAGGCGAAACCGCCGAAATCGGTGACAATGTCAAACTCTATCAGGGTGTAACACTTGGTGCTTTGAGCTTTCCCAAAGATGAGGCGGGTAACATAATCAAAGGCCGTAAACGCCATCCAACCATCGGCAATAACGTAGTTATCTACAGCGGTGCAACCCTTCTGGGCGCAGAAACAGTGGTGGGTGACAATGTTGTCATAGGCGGCAACGTCTGGTTAACCGGTCCAGTAGCCTCAGGCATAAAAATAACCATCGCCGCACCTGAGCAAAAATATCGAATAGAACCCCGCCACCCAGCAAAAACAACCCAATAACCCATTGCAACTAATCTATCATTTTTCCTTTAACAGATGCAATTGGGTTTAACGGCAAAAGTTGAGTGAGTAATTGAGATAATAAAAGTGGCAATAAAGAGAAGGGTTAGTCTTCTCTCCATTTGAATAGTTTTACTGCTAGGACAAAGATGATCAGTGTTATGATCCCTAGAACTGCTATGTCAAACATTGCTGCGGGGATGTTGTTGTAGACCATGACATTGTTTAATCCCTCGGTAACGTAGAAGAGTGGTAGTACATGGGCGATGGTTTGCAGGTAGGATGGCATGATGCTGAGCGGGAAAAAAGTGCCTGCTAGAAACATCATGGGGAACGTTATGATGTTGCCAATAACGCCTGCTGTTTCGGGGTTTTTGGTTACCGTGCCTACTAGCATGCCAAGTGATGCAAAAAGTATGGGGCCCAATACTAGAAATGGTATGAGCCATAGCGAGAATGTGATGTGTGCATTAAAGATAAGGATGCCCACTCCGCTCATTAGCAGAAAACCGGCGGCGCTTAGAAGTATGTAGAAGAGTACTTTGGAGATGAGCCACTCCATTTTGGTTAGCGGGGTAAGTGAGAGTTGTTTGAAGAGTTTATTTTTTTTGTAGTCGCTTGATATGTTGACCAGTGAGAACATGGGGCTTGTGAGAATCGAGAAGCCGATTAAGCCGGGGATTAAAAAGTCTACATAGTTGGTTTGTTGAGTGTTGATGGTTGTTGTGGTTAGGCCTATAACTGTGGTGCCGTTGAAGCGTTGAAGGTTGAAGTAACTGGCATATCCGTTGACTGTACCGCTAACTATGCCACTTGTGCTTGAGGCTGGATTGCCATAGACTGTGATGTTGACTTGATTTCCCTCTATGTAGTGTGCTGAGAAATCGGACGGAATAAATATGCCATCCGATGCGGATTTTGCTGCTAAAAAGTCCGCAAAATTCTCTGTGGTGTCCACGGTTATGACTCTTATGGTGCTGGATTGATTTAGTGCGCTAAGAAAGCTGTCGCCTATGTTTTGCCCAAAGGCACCGTTATCTTGGTTTTGAACATAAACATCGACAGTTTCGGCTCCGCCGCCAGCAAAGATGGCGCCGAAAATCAAAATTAATACTACTGGGAAAATTAAACCGAAAAATAATCCGAATTTGTTTCTGAGGTATCCTATGCTAAATACTCTAAAGTCTGCGTAGATACGTCTTGCGCTTACCATATTTATCGTCTCTGTTTTTTGTTTGTTTGGTCTTTTGGTGTTGTTTCTTGTTGTTCCTCGAGAGGTTCTTGGACGAGTTTAATGAACACATCATCGAGGCTGTCTTGGCGGGTTTGAATGTTGCCCCATTCCATGCCTGATTGCTCAGCGGCAGCCAAAGCCGCTAGTGCATCGATTTTCTTTTTGAGTAAAACTGTGACTATACCTTTTGCTTGGTCATATTCTACCTGCATTTCCTCAGTGTTTGCTTTGATATAGTTTGCAAGTTGCTGACTGCCCTGAATTTCTAGGCGTTCGCCTGAGCCGTGTTGTTGGATGATTTCTTGGGTTGTGCCGGTAGCAACGATGTGTCCATGATCCATGATGGCTACGCGGTCAGAGAGCTGTTGGGCTTCGTCTAGGTAGTGGGTGGTTAGGATGATGGTTTTGCCTTTAGCTTTTAGTCCCCGGATGACTTCCCATATGGCTCGGCGTGCATTGGGGTCTAGGCCTGTGGTGGGTTCATCGAGAAAGAGCAGTTCTGGTTGATTTACCAAGGAGAGTGCTAATCCTGTTTTTTGTTTTTGGCCGCCGCTTAGGCTTTCAAAGGGGTGTTTGGCCATGTCTTCGAGAAGTACGTCTTGTAGGATGGCATCAGCATCTACTTTGACGTGGAAGAGATCAGCATAGTAGTTTATGGCTTCTTTGGGTGTGGTTTTTTCAAAGAAGGTAAAGTTTTGGGGGATGACGCCTATTTTTTTGTGGAGTTCATATCCATTTTTCCAAGGGTCGAATCCTAAGATTTTGACGTCTCCGTCGTCTCGTTCGCGCAGGCCCTCCATGATTTCGATGGTGGTTGTTTTGCCTGCACCGTTTGGCCCCAGTAGTCCAAAAACTTCTCCTTCTTTGACTGTGAAGGAGATGCCGTCTACGGCTTTGAGGTTGCCGTAGGCTTTTTTTAGTCCAGATACTTCAATCGGTAGCATTTAGTGATACTTCCTAATTAATATAATGTCGCTTCGATACTCATTGATTCTTAATCGGGCAGCAAATATAGCTTTCGGCTAAAGAAATAAAAAACGGCGTGTACGGGTTGCTTTAGTTTGTTGGGGTTAATTCTTTGATGATTTTACGTTTCAAGTTATTGTTGAGGTTATTTACCAAAAAATTTGTTAAATCCTGTGGCGAAACATAACGCGGTCCTCTCTCATGATAAACCTGCAACTCCAAGGTGCCTTTCCCAAATACCCCGCGTAGCATATAGTAATCAAATTTTAACGCCTGTTGCTTTTCCCCATCTGTTTTGTAGTAGCGTATTGCACAAAAGAAATCCAGCATCGATACCTGTCCCTTTGAGATGTATTCCAGAGCTTTTCTTGTTTGCTCCTCATTGAGAAAAGTAAAGCCATCGGTTTCTGCTAGCCCGATCTCAAAAATAACCACACCCTTTGGTACTGTTGGAATGGTGACTTCTTCAAAGCTGAATTGTTTATTGTTAATTTTGCTGAGGTGCTGAATTAGTTGCTGTTGGAGTTGCCTATTTGTAGTCATATTGTTATAGCTTTGGATATAATGGAGGTTTTGGGGAAAATTATTAAAAAGACCAAGCGTCAAGTGATGTTTATGCCTTCATTTTTTTAATTTTTTCAACACTATTTAACAGTTCGTTTAGTGCGCTGGTGAGTTTTTGCAGTTCGTCTATATCTTGGATTGTTTCGATTTTATTTTGTATGTCATTGATTTTGGTCATCAGAACTGATTCGAGCTTGTCGTATGCATTGTTATTTTGTGCTGGTACATTTTGTTTGGGTGGTTCTTGGCCCTCTTTGATTACAATTACTTTCTTTTCGTCTTTTGCACACCAGAGTGTACTGTCTTTTAGTCGAAATAGTGGTGATGCGCAGGCGGGGCAGGAGAGATCAGTCAGGGTGGCGCCCTGTCGTAATAGTTCTGCCATACGCTTGATTGGGTTGTCTTCTCTATCTTGTTGCATGTTAAACCCCAAAGGTAAATACGTATAAATACATATATAGCTTGATTACTGCCAGATGCAGTAAAACGGGGAGACCCTTTTATGGTGCGTAAGAAGAAAACGGAAGAATATGAAGCAAAGATTAAGCAGGCGTTGATGGTGCTTGGTGAGGTTTCTGAAGACAGTACAACACCACGTAATATACGTCGAAGTGCCAAAGACGCTATGAATGCCCTGCAAAGTAGCGAGTATACGCCGGCTGTGAAGGCTTCAAACGCTGTTGCCTTGTTGGATGAAATTCTTCAAGATCCCAACATGCCGCCCTACACTAGGGTTAAACTCTGGAATGTCATGAGTTTTATTGAAGCTATCAAAGATTAATTCAGAGCATAGGCTACTTTTTACTTTTCTTTTCTTAGTATTTGTTATTATTTTCTAAGGGCATAGTGTGTCGGTATGTTAGTTGTAGGGTTGTGTGGTTTTATGTTGGTTGTTTTGTGTTGTTTTTCTGTTTTTGTTTGTATGCTTGGGCGCAGTGGGTGCAGCAGAATATTTTTTCTGTGTTGTTGATGGTTTCTTGGTGTACTGTTTTGTAGATTTGGGTTTTGCAGTGTGTGCATGTTTGGAGGCTGGTTTCAAATGCGGTTGAGACTAGTTCTGTGAAGCGTTTGAAGAGGTTGTTGCATAGTTCTCTGCCTGTTGGGGTGAGTTCAAAGGTTTTGCGTCTTTTTTCTCCTACCATTTTGGCAGTGTGTTTGACGTAGCCTTTTTCTTCGAGTTCTTGAAGAAATGGGTAGACTAGGCTTGGGCTGATTTCTTTTTTGACTTGGGTTTTGAATTGGTTTATGATGCTGTAGCCGTGGGCGGGGTTTTGGTAGAGTATGGTTAGTATGTAGAAACGGTTGAAGTCGCTTATGTGTTCGTCTATGCCTTCTACATCCTTGTCTTTTGTCATAACTCTCCTGTCCTACTATATATTTAGAGTATTAAATGTTTATGCAAGACATATCGCAAAAACAGATACACCCATCTCACAGCTGGACCAGTTAATCCACACTAAGACCAGCTAACAGTTATATGTCACCTGTTGTATCTACCTTTGGGTCCCAGAGGGAGAATTATCCTTTGAAATATGACGTAATCATCGTGGGCGCAGGCCCCGCAGGCATCTTCTCAGCATTAGAACTAACCAAACACACAAACCTCAATGTTCTGGTCATTGACCGAGGAACAGACATAGACAAACGCAAATGCCCCTCAAAACGAGGCTTTGAATGCGTCCACTGCGAACCATGCGCAGTACTCTCCGGTTGGGGCGGAGCAGGCGCCTACAGCGACGGCAAACTCACCCTATCAACCGAAGTCGGCGGCTGGCTAAACCAGTACGTCTCCACCAAAGAATTACAAGACCTCGTCAAATACTGCGACGAAATCTACCTCAAATTCGGCGCCAGCAAAGAAGTCTACGGCGGCCACAACGAACAGGTAGACGAAATCGAACGCCAAGTATCACTAGCAGGCCTAAAACTCATAAAACAAGAAGTCCGCCACATGGGCACCGACCGCTGTCTAGAAACCCTAAAACGCATGCGTGACCACCTCGACAGCAAAATCACATTCATGCCCAAAACCGATGTAAAGGGCCTCATAGCCGAAAACAACACCATCCAAGGTGTAGAAACAGTCAACGGCGAAAAAATCCTAGCAAAATACGTAATAATTGCCCCCGGCAGAAGCGGCGCAGAATGGCTCCAAACCGAAGCCCAAATCCGGGGACTAAAAACCGTAAACAACCCCGTCGACATAGGCGTCCGAGTCGAACTCCGCGCCTCAGTTATGGAAAAACTCACCAAAGTCCTCTACGAACCAAAACTAGTCTACTTCTCACGATCCTTTGACGACCAAGTCCGCACCTTCTGCGTCTCACCCTACGGCGAAGTCACAACCGAATCCTACGACGGCGTCCTAACCGTCAACGGCGGCAGCCAAGCAGAAACCAAAACCGCCAACACCAACTTTGCAATCCTTGTCAGCACCCAATTCACCGAACCCTTCAAAGAACCCATCGCATACGGAAAATACATCGCACGCCTAAGCAACCTACTAAGCGGCGGCGTTATGGTCCAACGCCTAGGCGACCTCAACCACGGCAGACGCAGCACCCAAGAACGCCTAAACCACAGCATCGTCACCCCCACCCTCAAAAACGCAACCCCTGGCGATCTCAGCTTTGTACTACCCTACCGCTACATAACCGACATCCGAGAAATGCTCCAAGCACTCGACAAAATCGTCCCCGGCGTCGCATCACCCGAAACCCTACTCTACGGCGTCGAAGTCAAATTCTACTCCTCACACCTCCAACTAAACCACGCCCTTGAGAGCAAAATCCAAAACATGTTCACCATAGGCGACGGCGCAGGCGTCACCCGCGGCCTAATCCAAGCCTCCGCCTCAGGCGTCATCGTCGCCAGAGAAATCCTCAAACGAGAAAAACAAACGAAGTGAAAACCAAACCATGGCTGTAGCACAAAACATCAGCTGTTCACACTGCGGCGCACCAGTAGAATTTAAACCCGGCGAAATCATCGCCACCTGCAAATACTGCGGCTTCACAACAGTCATAGAAACCGGCAAAGCATTCACCTTTGAACACTCCGTTCTCCCAAACCGCTACAGCCCCGAACAAATGGAGACCTACATACGCGACTGGATGAGCTCAGGGTTCATGAAACCCAACGACCTAGCCAAAAAATCAAAAATCCTAGAAAAAAACCTCATCTACCTCCCATTTTGGATCGTATCAACAGAAGCCTCAACCACATACAAAGGCATCTTTGAACGCATCGCCCCACCCATCGTCAAAGAAGGCGACCTAAAAAAACAATACAACTGGCTCGTACTAGCCAGACAAGCCTCCGACTTCCCCACCCGCGCCTACGACATCCCCCTTGAGGGCAAAGTACCCTACGACTTCCGCAAAATAGAAGGCTTTGCCAAACTCCTAAACAGCGAAATGGAACGCGACCAAGCCCTAACAACCGCCCAACAACAAATCGACGCCCACCACCGATTCCTACTCCAACAAGACATCGACCGCATAATAGAAGCCAACACTACTCTAACCCTCAAACAAATAGTATACCTCCACGCACCCGTCTGGTTCATAAAATATGAATACAAAGGCAACATCTACCAAATAATCATCGACGGCGCAAAAGGCATGGTATTAAAAGGCGATATCCCCAACCGCAAGTTCTAGCCAACCTTTAAAAGCCCGCACTTTTTATAACGAAGTGAACACATAGGAGGAAAGTGGAAACGAGCGAAAATAAAGATATTTACGCCCAAGCCAAAAGCCAAATGGGCCTCTCTGAACGTATCGTAGCTGCACTTCCCGGTTTTCGCGGCTACAAAGAAAAAGAACTCAGACGAGAATCCGATAAACTAATCCGAACTCACCTTGCCCTCAAACTATCCAAAGGCAAAGACAACATCCGAGCGATCGCCCAAAGAATCGCCGATAAACGCTACCTCGACGTCCTAACAGACATCGATCGTCTAAGCGCCAAAATGGATCGTATAACTGAGAAAGTCAATCACGCCTCATACGGTTACGCAGGATTTTTCGACATAGTCAAAATCAAAGAAGACAACCTAGACCGCATGATAGCCTACGACACCCAACTAATAGACAGCGTCAACACCCTAACCGATCAAATCGACAACCTAAAAACCCAACTCTTAAACGGCGACTATACCAACCTCAAAGACAAAATCCAACTCGTAACCGACAAATTCGAGTTACTTGAAGATGCGTTTGATAAACGCAAAGAAATCATAACAGGAGTACAACTATAATGCCACAAGTCATCCAATGGACAAACGCCGGCGCTGATGACATCGTTTGGCGCTACCCCAACGAAGACATAACCTGGGGCGCCCAACTCATCGTCAGCGAATACGAAATAGCCGTGTTCTTCCGCGACGGCAAAGCCTACGACATATTCCAAGCCGGCCGACACACCCTAACCACCCTAAACCTACCCCTAATAACTGGATTGCTAACCCGACTCGCAGGATTTGGCGGCAACAAACCATTCAAAGCAACGGTTCTATTCATCAGCACCAAAATCTTTGCCGGCAAATGGGGCACCCGCGCACAAACAACCGAACTAGCACCACTCCAAGTGTATGGACAATTCTGGTTCAAAATAGCCGACCCCACCCTATTTGTCAACGAAGTCATCGGCGGCCAAAAAGCCTACACCACCGACAGCGTCAACAACTTTCTACGCGGCTTTCTCAACGAAAAAATCATCACCGAACTAAGCCACTACGACCTCGTATCAGTCTTTACCCGACTAACCGAAACCTCCCTTATCGTCAAAAACACACTCATCGACTACTTCAAACGCGTCGGCATCGAACTCACCGATCTGCGCTTCGAAGGCATAGACACCACCCCCGAATACCGCGAACGCCTCTTCTGGCTAAAAACAGGCAACACCTCTGCTGGCGACGTACTGCGCATGGAAACCCTCAAAAGCTCAGCTGAATCACTGGGCAAAGGAGGCGGCTCAGGCGCTCTGGGCGCAGGCATGGTCCTTATCCCCCAAATCATGAACCAACAAACCGCACCCAACCAACAAGCAGCCCCCACAGCAGCCCTAGTTATCTGCCCCAAATGCGGAGAAAAAGTCCCCGCAAACAGCAAATTCTGCCCCAGCTGTGGAACCAACCTCACCCCACCAAGCCAACAAACAATGACCTGTCCCAACTGCGGCAAATCCATCCCCGCAAACAGCAAATTCTGCCCCGAATGCGGACAAAAAATCAGCTAGGAAGAAGCAACACCATGAGTACCGAGCACAAACGATCCCTACTAACCATCGGCGCCTTTCTTGTCGCCATCACAGTGTCCATACTGCTCTATGCTGTAGGTCTCATCAACTGGACCCTGATTGCACCGATGGCGTTTGTGTTCTGCGGCCTATGGTTACTTGCTCTGGGCGCCATACGCATGGGCCAACCCATACGCCATGAACGCAGCGGCTTTAGCACCATCGCAATCGGTCTCATCGTAATGGCCGTGGGCGGAGCATGGTTCGCATCCACCATCAACTGGATCTACGCCATCGCAATCATACTCATAGTCGTAGCCGCCATAGCCATCGCCACAGCACTCCAACACAAATAATTCCTTTTTTGAGAGTGTTACTTAAAGAATGATGCAATCATGTTTGGTGTTCCATTTACTCGGAAGCGGGCAAATAGCGACATAGTGATATCGACCATTTGTTTACAGCGTGAAACTATGCAG
>JAIRQQ010000052.1 GCA_031256395.1 Nitrososphaerota archaeon | reverse complement strand
CTGCATAGTTTCACGCTGTAAACAAATGGTCGATATCACTATGTCGCTATTTGCCCGCTTCCGAGTAAATGGAACACCAAACATGATTGCATCATTCTTTAAGTAACACTCTCAAAATTAAAAAAGAAAATAAATGGGTGGCTTAGGGTTGCCACTTGTCGATGATGTATTTGGCGATCTCGCTGCTGTCGCGTGGACCGACCAAGACTTTCCAGCCGGAGAGTTCTTCGATTTCGCCGCTGATGCGTGAGGCTTTGCCGGGGCTTATGATTTTGCGGTGTTTGACTTTGTTTTCGATGCCGCTTGCTTTGATTGCGTCTGCGATTTTTTCTGCGGTAAGTTTGCGTCCTGCGACTCCTGCGTCGATGGCTGCGCCTTCTGCGTCAACTACGATGAGGTAGGCGTTGGTTTTGCTACTTTCGATGTCTGAGGCAACGGTGTAGAAGGTTAGTGCAAAGTTGCTTGTGAACATGACTGGGCTGTTTTCGTCAGGGGTGCCAAAGACTTTGAGTCCGGGTTCAACTGCGACTGGTTTTCTTGGGTCAGTGTAGATGTTTTGTCTGAGTACGACTGTGGGCAGTAGGTTCCATCCGTCGTTGCTGTGGAGTATGATTGCGTCTGCGAATCGGGTTATGAGCATTGATGCGATGTAGGATTCACGCCACTTGACTAGGTCGTCTGCGAGGTCACCTTTGTTTGCCCAAGCAACCATGGGGATGCCTAGGAGAGGTAAGCCTGCGAGTTCTTCGCCGCCTTTTGTGGCTGCGCGTCGTAGCATGGTAAAGTTGTTTAGTGTGTCTGCTAATCCGTCGTTTGCAAAGGTTCCGGGGTCTAGGACGATGTCTTTGACGCCGTATTCTTGGAGGGTTTTTGCTAGGGAGATTAGAGCGTTTAGGTCGTTTGGTGCGGATGCAACAAGGGGTGCATCGTACATGATTGCGAGTTCAGCCATTTCTTTCCAGTTGGTTGTGGTTGCAGCATAGAGGAGTGGTCGGGCTTTGGGTGCGGCCATTAAGCCTGCTTCGGCTATGGCTGGGTTTAGTGTGACAAGGATTAGGGGTAGCTGGGTGGTTTCGGAAACTTTTTTGACGCAGGCTTTGAATTTGTCTGCGTTATCGCTTGTGCTTCTAACAGCGATTAGGTCGAGTTTTAGTGTGTTGCCGATGTATTCGTAGCTAAAGTTATCGGTTTTTTGTACGCGGCTGACAACTTCGCTCTCAGGCATTTCGTCAGTGACATCAATGGCGATGGCTGTGGGGTTTTTGTAGGTGAATTCGTGGCGGTACATGACGAGTTTGCCGCCGATTTTTTTGGCTTTGTCGCCGATACCGATGGTTACTTCTTTAACTGCGGGTTTTAAGAGTTCTTTTAGTATAGCGTATTGTTTTGCGTTTTCGGGTTTTAGCAGGGGTTTGCATGCTTCGAGGTCAACTTCGCGGTTGACGATTTTTGTGGCAAATGCCATACAGTTTTCTTGGCCGCATTCTTTACAGTTGGTTTTAGGTAAGTTTTTGTAAATGGTGATGGGGCTGAGTTCTTTTAATCCGCCTTTTTTCTTTTCTGCCATACACTTCATGTCTCCTTAAGCTTTCACTTTGACCCAATCAGCAAAGTTGGCTGGGTCGGCTTTTTTGCCGCTTGTTAGATGGTTAGTTACGTCTTTGAGGGTTTTTACAGCTGCGGGGTGCATCATCATGAATAGGTCAACGCCTGCAAGCAGCAGGGTTAGTGCTGTTGTGACTTCCCAGAGTGGACCTCTGAGTTCGCGTGGTTCCCATTCTGCAGACATCTTGAGCCATGCTTCGCGTGCTGCCCATGCATTGGTTGTGCCGCTGCTCATGGGGTGTGCGAGTTCTTGGTCGCCCATTAATCCGGCGATGCGTGCGCGTTCCATGTTTGTGAATGCGTAGTCTAAACCGTAGCCTAGTGCTGCGGTTGTTAGGTCCATGACGATGTCTTCGCGGTCGAGGTGGTCGTAGAGGCGTCTGTTTAGTTCGCGTGCAAAGTTGAGATCCATAGGTGTGAATGCGAGAACGGCGTTGCCTGCTTTTTTGATGAATTGTGCGCATTTGGCTACGTCCATGTCAAGTGTGACAGAGCTCATTAGGAAGCGCTCACCTGGGAATTGTGTGCAGACTTCTTCAAATAGAGCTGTGTCTTTGACTGGGTCACCGCATCCACCGATGATGAGTGGTACATCTACGGCTTGGAGGACTTTTTCAATTGTTTTGCATGCGTCTTTGGGGGTAGCGTCTTTTAGCAGGGGGTCGATGCTGATGAGGTGCATTGTGACCATGTCTGCGCCGAATTTTTCTACTGCAAG
This sequence comes from Nitrososphaerota archaeon, assembly GCA_031256395.1. Lineage (GTDB taxonomy): Archaea > Thermoproteota > Bathyarchaeia > Bathyarchaeales > Bathycorpusculaceae > Bathycorpusculum. The sequence goes on along the minus strand of JAIRQQ010000052.1, from coordinate 9,169 downwards.
TTTGGCCCATGCTGCAGGGTCGCCTATGACATCTTTAACGTGCATTTTGACGGCTTTGGACAAGGGTACTTCCATGTCAAAGACGTCTAGGGTGATGATGGGTTTGTGTGGAATTGGATTTTCAAAGGTGTAGAAGGCTGGAGAGAGTTCTCCGCCGATTGTGAATGATTTGCCGCGTGTGCCGCCTTCGCTTTTGGTTGCGCCTAGTTTGACTGTGTTGATTTTGTTGGGGTATTTCTCGATTGGTGTTGGGAAGGTTGTGGATAGCAAACTTGTGGGTTTGCTACCGGGTGCGCCGGGGAGTTTGAGTTTTGGCAGGATTTGTGCAGCCATGCTGGGCGTAAAGAGGATTTCGAGCTCTTTAGCGTCTAGCTGGAAGTCTGTGAGTTCGATCTGCTGGAATTTGGCGAGTGCTTCTAAGATGTCGTTGCTTAGTTGCAGGCCTTCATTGTCTTTCTTTTTGTCTGTGTCGTGGTGAGTCGTTGTGATCACCGTTTGTCTTTGTCTTTTACTGTTTGGATGATGACTCTGTTGGCGTATATTTTGGCGTCTTTGAGTATGATTTTGAATCCACCGGCCATAAAGGGTAGTGAACCTGCGGTTGCGACTGGCATCATGGTACCTGCTACGTCTTCGTTAATGGTGATTGCTTCTGCTTCTGCTGTTGGTGCTTCTTCAGCGCTCCATCTTGCAACAATTGGGTGTTGCTTTGCGGTTAGGAATGCTTTGAGTTCATCAACGCTTTTAGCATCGTCTTCAGTTGCAATTTTGTCGACGATGTCTTTGGGGATGAATTCTTTGACTTTTTCTTTGACTTCTTTGGGTACCCAAACGATGCGGTTCCATCCGCCGTCTGCTGCGAAGAATTTGGTGCTTCGCATGTACTCAATAGACATGCCGTGGAAGCCGTCAATTTGGCGTCCGCCTGCTGTGGAGTCAGCTAGGGTGCTAAAGGGCAAACCGTTTACTGTTGCGCCTTTAAAGCTACGGTGGACAACGCCCATTCCATCAACTTCTGGGATGTAGAAAGTTACTGCTTCAAAGCAGCCACAGCTTGTGTGTGGATAGTCAAAGGCTGTGTATAGCCAGACTTTGTTAACTTCGCCCATGCTGCGTTTCTTGGCAGCTTCGTTGATGCCGCTAAATTCGCCTTTTTCTTCGTTGATGATTTCGCCTCTTGGGATCGCAAAGACTGGACCTTTGGGATCGATGCTTGCAGAGGCTTTACCGTCAAACCAGCTGATGGCACCACAGTTGCTGTATCTTTGTGGTGTGATAACACAGACGTGGCTTGGTGCGAATGATTGACAAAGCGCACAACCATAGAATGTGTCTACTTCAGCGTCTTTTAGGCCACGGGCTTTTGAATCGCGTGCTTCATAGTCTTGGATTGCAGCAGGAGTCATTTGTTCGAGTTTTGCAGCGTCGGTTATGAAGGTGATTTGAAGTTTCTCGATGATGGGAAGTTCGCTTTTGAAGAGTTTGTAGAGAACTTTGCCGATTGCCTCAAAGCTGGTTAGGCCTTTTTGGAAGGATTTTTTGCCGATGCGAATCCAGATGTCGTAGCGCTGGTTTAGGTGCATAAAGCCCTCGATGTAGTTGAGGTAGCCGTGAATGCGTCTTTCTAGGACACCTTCAAGACCTGCGTCTAGTTTTTCGCCGGCTGCTTCAATGAGTATACCAAAGGGATAGGCGCCGCCTTCGGGTAGATCTTTTAGATCAGATCCGATTATGACGACTTTGCCGTCTTCGATTTGGTCAAGGGGTTTTACTTTTGCTAGTTCAAACTTTTGTTTGACTGTGGGTCCGCCGAGTTCGACTTGCATGTCGTTTCTGCGGATACGTTCGCCTTCGTAGATTACGCCAACTTCTACAGGTATATCTTTAAACATTGACATTTTAATTTCCTCCGTCACTAAATTTTGAGGTCATTACTTTTAGGTTGTTTGCCCAAACGTCTGCGCCTGCATTTGGGAAAGACCAGCTTGCATGTACGTGATACATGTTGTCAAGGGTCATAGTTCTTAGGTCAGACGCGAAGTGCTTAAGACCGCATAGAATCAAAGATTCCATGTAGTAGGGCATTCCGACGTACATGACAAGGTCTGGGCGGCCTTTGCCGTCTAGGCCCATCCAAGTTGGGTCGCAGACGCGTTGGCTGATTTCCATCGCGTTTAGGTGAGATGCTGGGGTATAGCCGCGTTTTATGAATTCGCCGACCATATGAGCTGTTGCGACAACTGGGATTTTGGATGCTTTTGCGAAATCGATGATGAATTCGATTGCTTGTTTGCCTTCCATGCTTCTTTCAACGATTTGGCTGCCTACAATGAGAAGAGGGCGTTGAGCCTTCTTTATCATTGCAACTGCTATTTCGGGGTTTTGTATTGGGTTTGCTTTCTTTGTTGCTGCAATTTCTGCACATAACCATGGTTCACATGACATAGTTTGTTCCTCCGTTTACTCCTTCATTTTTCGGACCATTCTTGGCAGCATAGTTGGATCTGGAATGATGTTTTCTTTCCAGTTCTTCTCGGCCAAGATCTTTGTGAATTCATCTTTTAGAGTTGATGGGACATCAGCCATTGTTCTGACAAAGAGGTGCAGATCATCTGGCATAACACCCAAGTAGCGTTTGCTTAGGTCGACGTAGTGGCTTAGTTTTATGCTTCGGCCTTTCCAAGTGTCGTTTGGTCTCATGCAGAGTTTAGCGATTTCGACGATACATTCCTCTTTGGTTTCAGTGATGTTGAAGAGGTGTTCGGGTGTGGGGCCGACGTTGACTGTGTCACCGGTGCGTGCGTCGAGGACTTCCCAGTTTGAGGGGTCTTCTTTTCTGCCCAGAAGGACACGACGGTATTTGCTACCGTGTGGACCGACGACTACAGGGACACCTAAGCGCCAAAAGCCTGCTGCGATTGCGGCTGCTTTTTGGCTGTATGCACCCCAAGCTAAACCAACAGCGCCAAGTCTGTTGTGGATATAGTCGGCAATTTCTTCATAGTTACCGCGTAGGCTGCGTTTTGCAAAGATGTTTGCGACTTTGATTGCGGCACCTGCGATGTGGCTGTTTGCTACACAGGATCCGACGTTGCAAACTCCTCCTGCTTCAAATCCGCCGGGGAATTCTTCCCAGATGGTTTTGCCTTCTTCGTTGCGGTAGCTGCCTGCGGACATGGCTGAGCATCCAGACAAGACGACGATGTAGCGTCTGAGTGCGAATTCTCTTGCGATGTCGTAGACGTCTTTGCCGCCTTTTGGATAGTTGCTGCAACCGACGAGTGCGACGATACCTGGAATTTCGCCTAGCACAATTGGGCTACCGACGTTGCGGATTTCAGTGTCTTGGATTGCACCTCTGCCAACACGGCATAGGTTATTTTCAGCATACATTGCCTTTTCGCCTGCTTTGACGATTAGGGTGTGTATTTTGATTTTCTGTGGGCATGCACTTTCGCATTTACCACAGCCCATACAGACTTCATAGAGGTCTGTTAGTAATGAGATGTCGCCTGCGGCTGCTGCTTTTAGTGCTGGGGGAACTGCGTAGTCTTGTGGACAGTTGCGTTGACAGAGTTTGCATTGTGTACAGGTTTTTGCAATTGCAACCAGCTCTTCTGGTGTTGGCAAGACGTTTTTGTGCTTGCGTACTGGTGCTACTTTCTGTACGACGCGAACTGCTACTTCGCCGACTTTTTCGGGGTCTAGGATAAGTACACCTTGGACTTTGCCGCTGACAAGATCAGCAACGATTGCGTCTGTGTCATCGTTTGTGCGGTTCTTAAAACCAACACAGTTCTTCTCAGATGCGGCAATTACTGGTGCGTTAACTTTGGCGGCTTCCTCAGCGACGTCGGTTCGGATACATTGTTCATCAAGAACAACAACATCTGCTAAGCCTGCACGGATAAATCTAAGTTCCCAGCTGATTGGACCAACGATTCTGGCACGGTTATAGTATCGGGTCATGTCGTGGCTTGTACAACATAAGCCGACAACTTCGATTTTATCGTCAACTTTGGTTTCTTTGGCATAGTCGATGATGCCAACAGATGGAACGACGTTGTGACCAATGCACATGATAACTGGTTTTTCACGCTCAACACTGCCGATGCCTAGCTTTACTAGGGGTGCTTCGGGGTCAGCTTTTGGATAACCTAAAGCGGAAATCTGGGCAATGTCGCCAACTTCCATACCAACGTGGTCACACATACCAACGTGGAATGCTTTAGAGTCAAAGTCCATATCACATGCTTCTTGGCCGGTATGACCTACTGCAAGAACTTGTGTGATTTGTTCCTCGACATAGCCTAAAACTTCATCCAAATCGCCCAGAGTTTCGGGTTTAATACCGGTTACTAGACGGGTGATGGGTGCTTCAACTTTGATGTTTAAGCCGCCGATGTCTAAGGGGAATCTGCGGCCATATTTCTCAATTAAGTGATGAACCAAGTGCCTTGAGTGTGCTGAGTGACACGCTGCACCGATTGCACAAGCAATCATGACAATACGAGCTGATTGGGCTGCAATAGTTAAACCACAGGCACCACGTTTGCCAGCAGTCAAGTCGCATTTACCAAAGGTACAAAGACAACATGAATCACAATCAGGCATATAGAAGGCTTTGTACTTAGTAAGAAGCTTCATGTCCCAATCTCGCAGGGCAGTTACAGAGGGCATTGGAGTTGGACCCATAGGCTCAGTATAGTTGTCATTAACAACTTTGCCAATGGATAACTCGAGGTTCTTTATGAGACCAACATTGGTCTTCATCTCGTCTATTTTTACATGGACGTTTTTAGTCAAAGTGTAAACCTCAGTAAAGGTTTACCATCTACAACCATTTACAGTATTTTTAAACCTTTCCAGAATCTTTAATCGAAAATCAGGTCGGATTTGAAGAAATGTTAAGTTCCAAAAAATAGATGAAAAAATGGAGTTTATAAATAACCCAAGTTTTGAAGGATTTTCTTAACTGACAAGAAAGCCTTGTTAGTATTTGGCAAATCTAAAATTGAATCACCCTCAAGAACGAACTGATCTAACAAATCATCCGCCTCAATTTTACCCAAATACTTAAAGTTCAACTCCTCCTCAGCCCGCTTGCCCAGCTCAGCTGGAAAACGATACCCACCTATCAGGTAAAAGTTTTCAAACCGCATATCCACTTCTTTAGCAATTTTATAAGCACGGCGAACATGATCTTGGGACTTTTTGGAGTGATCTAAAATATCAAAAATATCATTAACATCAGAGGTTATACGTCTATTTAGATTCTCCAACCCCGCAGGAGAGTCAATAATTACATACTTGTAATTTTTCGACAGTGACTCCAAAGCACCCTTGAGGGCACTATTGGGCATGCAGTAACAGCCTTCAACCCATTTATTGCCCACAGCCATGAAATCAAAGGCTTCACTCTCATACAAGCCCTTTTCCCAGATGCGGCTCTCAATACGCTGAGTTGGGGCAACACCAATAGTGGTACCACCGCCCTCGATAAATGTGCTCACAATCAAATCAGCTATGGTAGATTTACCCGCTTCTTTGAGATCCACACCCAACATTTCACCTAAATTCTGATCTGGATCAGCATCAACTAACAATATAGGTGCCTGTTTGGCTTCAATGAAGGCTTTTGCCATCAATGCACTGAAACTGGATTTCCCAGTTCCACCCCGTCCAACAGTAACAAGAGTTTTCATCTACAAATAACCACAGGCTTTCTTAATCAAAAAGCCGCATATATTGTCTATGGTCTACATGACAAAAAGTTGCCATAAGGGATAAAAATTTAGTTTTTCTTAGCCAGTAAAAGCTCACAGATACCATCTATAGCCTTTACCGCCTCGATGTCTTTGTTTTTAAGTGGAGACACACCCAGCATGTCAGATTCTATGACTTTTTGATCCCAGGGCACATACGCAGCCACTTTGATACCGTTTTGATCAGCAAAGGTCTGAATCGCATCCCGCTGAGTGTCGTTCATGACACGATTGCCGATAAGTCGGAGGCTTTTCATGCCTGCAGTGGAGGCTAAATCATGGATATGTTTGGCGATTTCAAGAGATTTCATATTAGAGTCTGCAACTATGAGCAAATCATCAACTTGACGTGCTGTACCTCGACCAATATGTTCCACACCGGCTTCAAGATCCATAACCACCGCCTCGTTTACCTCAACCACAAGATGGCGCAAAAGAGCCCGAATAACAGCGGTTGGAGCACACATACATCCTGCACCCATGGTGTGAACAGTACCCATAACAATAAGATTTACACCCAAAGGCGTAGGTACAGCGTACTGTTTAACGATATCATCGACACTAAAGTTTAGGTTATAGACACCACTATAGCCTGTGCTGGTCTTGGCTTCAACAAGCGGCTCGTTATCGGATATAGGAACAATTTTTCGGGTTTCCTCCGCAGACAACCCCAGAGTTAGCCCTAGATTTGGAGAAGAATCAGCATCTATACCAATTGTTTTTAACCCACGCTCAACAAAACCTCGAGCAATACCACCTGCAATGAGAGTCTTACCAACTCCACCCTTACCAGCAACAGCTATCTTCATAACAATCACAAACAAGAAGAAAAGAAGACTGTTCCAAAATAATTAAGATTTCTCATCACATCCAAAAACACCAACAAGATCATCCGCAACGGTGACGGGTAGAGAACCATAGGGCTTAGCTTTATTTGCGGCTAAATCAGCTCTAAAGTAGAGCAGTGTGTTTGATGTCAACTAAACAACAAACAAAAAATACCCCAAGTCACAACCCAGAAAACCAAAACGAGCCCCCATTTCTGGATGAATTCCAAGAAGAGGGTGATTTGGGTGTTTACTGTGATTTGTTTTCGGCAAAAAGTCAAATTATGGGCCAAGATGGCGGTATAGTCACCGCACTGCTGCTAAAAGGACTCAAAGAGGGCTTGTTTGATGCGGCCATAGTTGTTCAGCGCAAAAATGGATATAGTGCAGAGGTCATATCCGCAGAGACCCCTGAGCAGATCTTAGCATCAAAAGGCTCCATTTACCACAGGGTTGGCACAACTAAAAAATTATTGGAACTCGTGGCACAGAATAAAAAACGCTTAGCAGTTGTCTGCACACCCTGCGAGGGGGCAACAATTAGAAAGATTCAGCAGACATTGTGTAAAGATGTAGAGCTCACTATTATTGGATTATTTTGTTTTGGAGCCTTCAACCCCCAAAGACTCAAAGAAGCAATAAAAACACAGCTGGGTGTTGATATCGATAGGGCCACAAAAACACAGGTCAAACAGGGTAAATTCATCGTGTCTGTTGAGGAGAAAGAGTATAGCTGTAAAATAGAAGATCTGATCAAAGCATCAGATAGGGTATGTGGCGGCTGTGGTGAGTTTGTTTCTATGCTGGCAGATGTTTCAGTTGGTTCCGCTGGCAGCAAAGACGGGTACTCAACAGTTATTGTGCGCTCAAAGAAGGGTGCAAAATTGGCAGCAAATTTGGTGGATGTACAAAAAGATATAGTTGACAAACCAATAATTGTAAAACTAGTCAAGCTTAAAAAAGAACAGGCAAAAAAGAACTACACTCAATAACAACATAACCGCTAAAAAAGCAAACAGCCAGCAAATTACCAATAACTAGTAACAGCGGTCATATCGTACTGTTTTGTCAGCAGCATTCACATGAACGTTGTAGTAGTGGTTATGACCTTCCACATAACCATCCGGAGAAACGCTACCCCAAAGTAGAAAAACAGTCCATGTATCATCACTGTTAGACTTCACTTCTTTGACTTCATAATTTGTTTGGTTCATAGTAGTCTCATAGAGACTTCTTGCTACAGCTTCAGCTTCGGCAGCATTCATTCCATCGCTTAGGTCAACCTTTACAGGGAAAGCAAACTCATATTCGCTGCCGGTATGGCAAGTAAAGAGTTCTTCATCATCGCTTAGAACTAAATCTAGGGGATTGGAAGGAGTATTAAGATCGGATGTTTCGTCGCCGGCAAACAAGTTGGCGATAACACCCCCAATGAGGCAAGTTGTCAGTATTAAAGAAAAAGCCAAGATTACCCAACGTATTTTTGCCATTTTATACCGCCATAGTTATAGATTAAAAGTAATACAAAAAAGTTTCTTGACTATCGATTGAATAAAATAAGAGTTAGTAAAAACTTGCCTGATTTACTCAGACAGAAGTCAAATAGCGCCATAAAGGGTGATATACAAAAGATTTTTTAACCCAGAAGGCCTTCCCCTTTAAAAGCGAGATGGAACCTCTATGAAAATCTTAAACGAATTTGTGCCTACACGTAAATTCTTCAATCTTGCAGAAGAACTAAAAGACCTTGTTGACGGATGGAACGTAACTGACAGCGCTGCCGGCTTTCCAGCACCAAGCGGCGTAGTTGTTAGTTGCTTACTCAAAAACAAGTACCCAGACAAATATGTCTGCCCAATCTTCATACTACACTACAAAGGCCCCGTCGAAGTCGGCGGCTTAGCCCTTGCATCCGACGTTGTTGGTCTTGACGGTTTAGCAGTCACCATGGGAGACAAACCTCACTACGGTGAAGCCATAAAGCAACTATCCTCATCAGAGGTTGCCCGCGACTTCATACGCAATGACGTAAAAACCAAGAAACTAAAACTTGGCTGTCTTCTAAGCGCAAGACAATCAATCGAAGAAACCCTAGAACGTGTCCGTCAACCATGGGACTTCGTTTACTTCATGAGACTATGTGATGCCTCATTTGACCAACTCAAAGCAGTCTCTGCAGAATGCAAAAAACTAAACAAACCACTATTTGCATACTTCCTAGTCAGCACCGCAAAGAACACAGAAACCCTAAAACTCATCGGCTGGCCAGTTTCTGCAACCATGGAAACCGTGGAAGAACAAGCAGCCAAATGCGTCGGACTTGTCGACGGCCTCATCGCAACCTGTGCAGGCGATGCTGAAGGCGACAAACTGATGCTGCAAAAACTGCAAAAATTCCGCGACTAAAAAAACAACAACCACGAGACCCCCAAGGTCTCCCCCTCAACTTTATTTATTTTTATAGCAGACTAGTTTAAATTTTGCGTTATGCTATTGTGTTGTTATGACGTATAGTGTAGATTTTCGAGAAGCAGCCATAGTCTACAAACAGAAAGGTCACACCATACCACAAGTCTG
>JAIRQQ010000051.1 GCA_031256395.1 Nitrososphaerota archaeon | reverse complement strand
ATGTCTTTTTTGTTGTAGTCGTAGCAGTCAAAGGTTGACATGAAGTCAAGGACTCGTGCGGTTGCGGATTTGGATCCGAAGAGTCGTTCTAGGGCGCCGGGGTCGTGGTCTTTGTTTTTAGTCATATGTTTCACGTTAAGTTAGTGTGTTTAATTAACATATAAAGCTTCTCTTTATAATTAGGCATTCTTCTCATTATAGTTAACTTTATATATGTTTTTAACGTTAAGGTGAATGTGGCAAAACATGGACACTGAAACCGCCAAACGCATCTTAGAAAACCTCTACAACAAAGACTACATCGGCGCTAAACACACAAGCCCCGTCAACGCCCTAAAAGGCTTCCCCAAACACCTCCGAGGAAACGGCGAAAAAATCTTAAAACAACTCCAAACTCTTGGTTACATAACCGCTCACCCCACCAGCTATGGTACTCAAATCTCGCTAAACCCCAAACGGCTCAAAGAAATCAGACAAATCATAGGCCTCAGTTAACCTCCACTTTTTCTACCCTATATCTATGTGAACCAGATGCCAAATAACCAGCCCACACTCTACACTAACAGCCCCCAAACTTTTACGGTGAATATGGCTGACATAGCCGAATCAGCCGAGGCCTACAGTATCCCCGTAGTTTTCACAAAAGAAGGCGTACATAACGGCGCACTCAAACCCTACGAAGGATTCAAAACCCAAGCCGCAGAGCTTGTCGGCAAACCGGTTGTTCTGCTCCACCCCAAAAGCGGCGAAGCCAATCGTCCCGTTGACATAACCCGCGATCCAGTGACAGGCGAAGTCGAAACCTGTGAGGCGCGTGACAGTGACAAAAGTCTGCACGGGCGCATCAAACTAGACAAACACAAGACCCCAAAATGGTTTATTGAGGCTCTAAAGCAGGGGCAGTTAAGAGGCGGCTCGCCTGGGTATTGGCGGTCTGCTCAAAGTGCTGGGGGGCTCTTTGAGGGCAAACCCTACCAGGAGATTGAGACCATAACCGGCTGGGACCACTACGCGATCGGTCTGGTCGATGGAGCCGCCTCTATTCAAGACGGGGTGGGCTTACGCTTTAACAGTCCTGACAACAAAAATGATGATGTGGAACCCGTCACTATGGGCAAACTCAAACAATTTTTTAGTGAGCTTTTAAAAAAACCCAAATCCTCAGAGGATTCTAACGTGAGTGAAACCGAAACAACTAAGCGCTTAGAAAAACTTGAAAAACAGCTCGAAGACCTAACTGCACAGAAAAAAGACCAAGATAAACAGCTTGAAGAGGCTAAGAAAACCCAAACTGAACTCGAAAAGAAGCTTAAAGTCTACACCGACCAAGAAGCCAAACAAGAACAAGACAAAAAAGAAGTGTTGATTAAAGAAATCATTGAAGGAACCGATCTCAAAGCGGAGACCTACAAAGACTTCACCTCTGCTCAGCTCGAAACTGTCAAAGCCCAGCTGACCGCCCAACAAAAAATAGCCCCCAACAACCCCGCCAGCAGCCAAACACCCAGCCCCACAGGACAGCAACAGCAGCAGGCTGATAAATCAGCCATGAAACCCGCTCCAACCAACAACCCAGCCGCCCCGACCGCATCAACAGGCCCCTACAACGATCAGAACCTAACGATTGGAAACAGCCTGTTTGGCAAAAAACAAGGTGAAACCTAACCTTTTCTTACTTCTTTTCTTTGCTAGCGCAGCTGGCTTTTAGCATCAGACTATGTTATTGTTTGTTGGGTGTTTGGCGTTTTGTCTTAGATGCTGCATAACCAGATGCAGAACTGTTTGATCATTGGGAATTGTGAGCCACAGGGTATTGTTTGCTTTTTCTTCTTCTGTTTCTTCTTCTATATTGAATTGAAACGCGACTCCGTCTAGGAGTTTGTTGAAGTGTTCAATTAATTCCTTTTCATGTATTGTTTGCTCGGTCCACAGGGTCACAAAGTCTGCTCCGCCTAGCAGTTCAAACTCAAATCCCTCAGACTCATCTTTGTAGGATACTGTGCCGTTGTATTGTATGAGTCCCGGCATGATTTCTGCTGATTGGGTAACTTTAAATTTGAAATTCATCTCTCTCTACCCGCTTATTTACAATTGATTAATTGATTGATGTCAGGTGCTAAAAAGTTATGTTCCGGTTTGGGATGGTTTGTTTTTACCTATTATTTTGTGATTAGCTATATGACTGGATTAGTAAGACCCAACCATGTCATTGTCATCCGCGGCTCTCCTATCAATTTGGAGTATGTCGCGTCTGATGATAGTGCAATTAAACCCGGAGACCTCGTCTATCTCTCTGATGAAAATACCGTAAATCAGGGTGGAGCCAAAGATGCCTTCACTGGTGTAGCTTTGGGTATTGCGGGGTATGAGCAGGCGCATAGCTTGTGTCGTCCCAAGGAGCGTAGTGAAGCCTACAAACCCGGCACCATGATACCTGTAATTCTCAATGGTTCAGGCGTGCTTGTGATGGCCAACTGCACCTCTGCTGTAACCGAGGGCGGCATGGCTTTGACCAGTAATGGTGACGGGGCGCTTAAACCCGCTGAGGAAGGCGACATAATCTATGCGGTTTCTCTTGAAAAATACCTGTCCGGGCTGACCCCGATACGTCTAAACTGAGGTGACTTGTGTTGAAACCTCTCCAAGAGTTCCGTACTAATGGTCCGCTTACTGCTGAGCAGTATACTCAGCTTGATAACGCCGTCAAAACGACTTTGCGCCAAAATCTGGTTGCCAGGCGTATTGTGCCTGTGACGGGTCCCTTTGGGTTTGGTAAAGAATCTATCACCCATAACCGTATGGATGATGTCAGCCCAGCCCAGATCACCTACGCATGGAAAGTAGACGCCTCTGAGGATATCGTCAACTTCCGTCAAGAAACCCTGCCCATCCCCGTAATCCAGAAAAGTTTTCGCATAAATGCTCGTATGCTCGAAGCCAGCCGCACCCAAGGCACCGCCTTAGATACCAATACTGCGCAGTCCGCTGCGTATCAGGTTGCGCTTAAAGAGGATAAATTCATATTTTATGGCAACAGTGCGGATGGTAAAAAGACCGATATTGACGGTTTGTACAGTGGTGCCGGTTTGGATTATAGCACGGCCAGTGATTGGAGTCTGCCGGAGAACATTCCTAAATCGATTATAGCTGCCATCGGTAAACTGCTTGACAAAAATATTGCTCCGCCCTACAACCTAGTCCTTAACCCCAAACAATACGCCCAAGCCCTTGAGTTCATACCCAACGCAGGTACTACCAATTATTTGGATTGGATAAGCGGTGCGATTAAGGGGCAGATTTTGATGACCTCAGCGATGGAGGACGGTAAAGCTTTGGTTTTGGCGGCGGGTTCCAGAGGATTTTTTGATGTTGCTGTGGGGATTGATGTGAATTTGAGAACTGAGCTGCTTGGTTTAGATCATGGCAACGATTTGTTTGGTGTGATTTTCCAAACGCTGGTGCCCCGAATTATTTACCCCGAGGCGCTTTGTAAACTCAGCAGTATATAGATGGGCAGATCTTAAAAACGGGTCCATCCCTGTTTCTTTTTTCTTTTTTCTCTTCTTTGTTGTTTTTACCGATTGATGTAGTGAACTTTATGTTTGAAAAGTTGAAGAAAATGTTTAGCGGGTTGTTTAGTTTTGGCTGGAGAGAAGATACCGATATTGCCACTATGTGGCAGTTTGAAATTGTGCGTAACGGTGTCACTGTAGCCAAAACTAAACCGACTCATAACGTTACTACTGATGCGGGGCGTAACGCCGCAAGGGCTATTTTGCATCAGGCCAGTCATGGCAGCATCACAGGCTTTGATATGCTCTCGGTGGGCAGTGTGGATTATACGCCTGGGGCGGGTGAAACCACCTTAAGCGGTGAAGTAAACGATGACGGTTTAGAGCGGGTTGCGGGCAGCTACACAAATGATGTTAATACCGGCGAGTGGAAACTTGAGAACACCTTTACCTATACCGGCGCTAATCCTGTGACGGTTTATACTGGTGCTCTTTTCAACGCTTCTACAGCGGGCACAATGCTTTATGCGGCAAAGTTTAGCTCCTCAGCTGTATTAGCCAACGGAGATCAGCTAAAAGTCACTGTGTCTGGCAGTATCGGAGCAGCCTAAGCTTCCCTGCTTTCTTTTAAGTATCACCACGCAGGAGGCAGCAAGTGAGTTGAGTAGCCCACCCTTGTCTGAACCAATCCTAGGCGTCACTGGCGGAGCGAGTCAAATGTTTGATATAATGATGGCGCCGGTTAGTCAATATTTTGTGCCTCAGATAAATATGAAACTTGACCGTTTGCAGCTGAGGTTTACTAATCCTGATTTAGGGAACATTACTCCGACTTGTCGGGTGCAGATTTTTGAAGACAATAATGTTATTGGTGAGGTTACCAAAACTTTTACTTTGCCTGCTTTTGAGGGTCTTTTGGTTGAGTTTGTTTTTAATAATAGTCTAAATTTGAGGGCTGATACACAGTATCGTGTCCGTGTTTCTTTGTATGGTGACTTTTTTGGTTCTTTGGCTGTAGATATTAGACGTCCCGCGGCGTTGCCTCCGCCTAATGCGCCTGATGTGCCTGTGGGACTAAATGCTGTTTTGGGTGATTTGGTGCTGCATTTTATGGGCGGTGACTCTCGTCCGATTGATAGGTTGTATTTTTTGGGGTATGGGGAGCTGGAGCAGATTGAACCCGTTATCGCAGAGTTTTCTGCGGGGTTAAGTGTTGGGGCTGTGTTTAACCGCCGGAGGGGGTGTTTGCGGAGTGTTGCTGCTGTGCTTAGTTTTGGGGCGGGGTTTGGGCGGGCGGGTTCTTATGTTCGCTGCTGGGTGGCTAAAACCTCTTTGTGGTTAACTCTGTCTAGGCAGTTTCGGGCTCTGCGTCAGTTTTCTGTGGCTCTAAATGCGGCGGCTAATCTGTCGCGTTTCTCTTCTGTTCTGCGAAAATGGGTCAATACCGTCTCTTTGCACTCAAGTTTATCTAGGCAGTTTAGTGCGGTGCGTCAGTTTTCGGCGGGTCTAAAAGTAGCGGTTGATTTGTCTCGGTTTGTTTCTGTTTTGCGCGGCTGGAGTTCTGGTTTCTCTCTGCACTCAGCGCTATCTAGGCAGTTTAATGTGTTTCGGGGGTTTACAGCAAAGCTGGGGGTAGCGGCGTTGCTTTCTCAGCTCTCGGGGGTGGTGCATGAGTTTTCGGCGCATCTTTCTTTGTCTGCTTCTTTTGAGATGTTTCGTCTTCCTGCTTTGCGTGAAGTTACTTTTTCTGCTGGGTTGTCGGTTAAATCCGCTTTTAGCCGCTCAGCGGAGCTGTCCCGGCGTTTGCTCGGTTTTTTGGGTGTATTTGGGGGGTTTAGGCGGTTGTTGAGTTCTGTTCGGGGGTTTTCTGTTTTGGCGCGTTTAGTTGTGCTGTTTGAGGCTTTGCGGTTCTCGGTTTTGCGGGAAGTGGCTTTTAATGCTGGTGTGTCTTTGGTGGCTGTGTTGCAGCGCCGAGTTGTGTCATTTCGTCAAATTCTCACAAATCTTGATGTTTCGGCGGGTTTGTATCGGTGGGTTTTGGGTGTGCGCGGCTGGGCCGCTAAAGTTGTGGTGTTTGCAGGGGTTGAGCGGTGTATTGTGCTTGTCAGGCGGTTCTATGCTAAGCTGGGGGTGTCGGCAGGGTTTGGGCGTGTGTTTTGTGTTTTGCGTGGGTTTAGAGCCGATTTCAATGTGTCTGCTTTGTTTGGGCGGGGGTTTGTGTTTGTGCGGGGTTTAGCGGGGTCTTTGCGTTTAGGCGTTTGGTTTGATCGTGTTTTTGGGCGGGTGCGAAATGCTTTGCATTTGTTTGAGCGGCGTAAACATTCCGATATTGTTGAGGAAACACCATGACCTGTAATAAGCCTCATCTTTATCCGGGCAGCAGCCTAACCCGACTCTACACTGTTAAAGATGAGTACGGCGAACTCTACGACCCCACCAGCTTATCGGGGATTATAACGGATAGCGGTGGTGCTCTGCAGGGCACATTGGTCTACAAAGATTTCAGCTATGTCTCAACAGGTAAATACCGTCTGCACTGGAACCTGCCCCCAGACGCGAAGAAGGGGGTTTGGCATATCTATTTGACTGCGGTGTATGATCTGCCCACTCCGCCGTTGATCACCAAAAAGACGTTTAACTTTACAGTAGAATTGGCGCCTAAAGATGGTGTTTGATTTTCCCTATTTATTTGATTGTCTGTGGAGCTGCATGTTGTGTCTTATCCGTATTGTACCCCAAAAGATGTGCGTAAGTTGATTAATACTGATTTGTCTGATGATCAGTTAGCTGCTATTATTGATGATGTTGATCGTGATCTTGATGACCGATTAGAATCTAGAGTGATGAAGATTGATATTAAAAAGCTCTGTAGTATGCGCTTAGCCGCTGTGGTGGTGGCGCAGCAGCAGGCTTCACTATTTCGCACTGATGGGTCGTTTTTGCCAAGCGGGAACAGTAATATTCGGGAGTGGACGCGGTTTGTGAAGCAAAAGGTGATGGCGGCCAAAGGAGGGCGGTGGGATAGTGTCGGATAACATGTTTTTGTCTCCTGAGCGCATCCTGCTCAAATATATTCAAACCAGCTGGTCGCTTGATGTTGAGGGCATTGCAGCAGATGAGGTTAAATTCACTGATAAAGACTACCCCAGCGATAGCTGTGCTTATGCGCCTACGGTTTGTGTTCAGCAGGCGGGTGCGCGGCGTAAGCAGGCCGAGGAAGATGCACTGTATGATTTTACTTTCATCGTGAAGGTGTCTTTGTGGAGCCGGTGGAGTAAAATTCCTCAGGACTGCGATAGCCGGTTGCTGCATGGGTTGATGGTGGATCATCTTAAGAAAATGTTTGGGGTTGCGCCTAAGCTTTGCCCCGAGGGCTGGAGCTACGCCTATGTGGAATCCACCGCCAATGTGGCTTTGATGCTTAATTTGCTGCCCGACCTAAACGAGTTTAATTTGACTGTTAAGGCGGTTATTCCCTGGATATAGTTATTCAGACGCCTGATACGACTCAGCTGATCAGCCAGCTAAACACCGTCTTGTCACCTATGGATTTGGAATCTGTTATGCAGCGTATCGCTTATGCCGCTTTGGATTCTATACGGGCAGGGATGGCATCTCATAGCCGTAGCGGACTCACCCGGGATAGTCTCAACACTTGGGTGGTGTCTGTTTCGCCTGATTTTGTGTCTGTGGCCGCAGGTACTAGGAGCCGCGGCCAAATTCTTAAGTGGCTTGATCAGGGCAGAGGTCCTGTTCGTCCTAAAACTCGGCGTGTGTTGCGGTGGTTTAGTTTTCCTGAGCATATTGCGGTGTTTTCGCGTTATGCGCGGGCTACCCAAGGCACCGCTTTGATGACTAAAGCGGGTGTAGATGCTATCGGGCAGGCCCCGGCCATTATTCAGCGGACGCTGACAGTCTCATCGGGTTATCCGAAGTAATTGTACCTATTTCTATGAGGAATTGTTGTTGCCCACAGGTATTGATTGGAGTTTAGGCCTCTACACAGGTACATCTGTGCAGTCTTTGGGGGGCCTTGTGGTTAGCTGTAGTGGTCCTGAGAAGCATGCGTCAAACCACTTTGACCCCCACACTGGTAGCCGACGCGCGGATTTGAATACGACTAGGATTTATTGGACCATAGGCTTCCGTTTAAAGTTGCAAAACCTATCGTCGTTTATTACTGCGCACTGCTTTAAAACAGGCGAAACCGCACTCTCCGCGTTTAATTTGTATGTGTCGGATGGACTCAC
This sequence comes from Nitrososphaerota archaeon, assembly GCA_031256395.1. GTDB lineage: Archaea > Thermoproteota > Bathyarchaeia > Bathyarchaeales > Bathycorpusculaceae > Bathycorpusculum. The sequence goes on along the minus strand of JAIRQQ010000051.1, from coordinate 15,204 downwards.
TAAGGCGGGCTGGACGAATTGTTTGGTTGATAGCTGCGATTTGTCGCTTGATCAGGAGGGGTATTTGGTGGCTGATGTGGTGGTGTCAAGTCTGGATAGTGAGAGCCGCGACTTAACGGTTCCCGCTGATACGGTGCTGCCGATGACTAAGGAGTCGGTGACTACTTTTAGTGTGGGGGGTAACTCTTTAGTATCGAATTGGACTTCGCTCAAGTTCGGCATTAAAAATAATGTGACTCAGCTATCCGCCGGTAACAGTGTCTCGATGAGTGAGCAGTATGCCAGGCACGCCGAGTATAGTTTGGATGTGCAGATTTTAAAGAAGGCGCAGATGCAGTACGGCACCGACAGCACAACCAAAACCCGCGCAGTTGTTATCGGATTGCGCAACAATCAGGCCAGCCCTGCAACCACCACCTTTACCTTCTCCAACATGGATCTATCGAGCAGCAGCATAAGCGTCGATAACCTAAATGCGGTGTATGAGCGCATAGCCGGTGCGGCTAACAGCGTGGTGATCAGCTAAATGAAGCCGCATAAGACTTTTGTGCCGCCTCAGTGGCTGCTCGATCAGATCGGCTCCGAGTACGCTGGAACCTATACGGTTTATGTTTTGGATGCGCAGGAATACCTCGAAACTGCTGAGACCCTGACCAGAACTAAGCGCTATGAAGCCCAAAAGCAGGGCGAAACAGCTGAAGTCTTTACTGAATCTGAGTTACGATCGGCCATACTGTATCGCTGTGTGACCAAAGATACCGGTCCCTTACCCAAGGATTTACCCAGTAAGCTCTTTGAGATCCTCAGCGTTGTGGCCATACAACTAAATATGCTCACTCAAGACGAGGGGCGTCAATTGTTGGAGTGCTTTTGTGACCCAAAAAAAGACCAGCATTGCGCTCTGGATCAGTCTGGCCCAGCTGGGGTTGGTGCGGCTGTGTGATTGGAGTGCACGCCAGCTGGGTGAGTATCAGGTGTATTTGTCGTGGATTGATATTTGCCAAAAGCAGCAGCAAGAAAAACAGTAAGGGTTCGGGTAAGAAGAGGGGTAAGTGCAGCTAGGAGGCGTGGTTAGTTAGTGAGTCAGATGACCTATAGTATCATATTTACCGGTACCAACTTGTCTGCGCCTGCAGCTAATAGTGCCAAGCAGGGCCTAGTCTCAGTTGGGCAGGCTGGGTCGCAGAGTATGAACAACGTACGTATGGCTACTGACGGTGCAACGGCGAGTATGAACACTTTCGGCTCGGCCAGCTACCGCGGCTTTCGGACTTTGCAGATGGGGGCTATGATGGGCGTCTCGTTGTTTGGTACGTTCTATATGCGCCAAATGGCCATAGAAAACAGCCAAGACAGTCTCACTCAGAGTCAGGAGCGTTATACGGAGGCGGTTTTAGCGTATGGGGCTGGTAGTAAGCAGGCGCTAACAGCATTAAATCAGTTGGAGCGGGCTCAGCGGAGTTATAATTCTGCGCAGACGATGAGTACTTTGATGACGATTTCAGCTGGTGTGCAGCTGGTGGGGTTTGGGGCGCAGATTTTGTATGTTTTGCCTAAAATTAATATGTTAATTTCAACTTTGAAGTCGCTGGCTATTACGCAGACGCTTCTTAATGCTTTGAGGGGTCCTGTGGGGTGGGCTATGCTGGCGGGTGGTGTGGTGGCGGCTGGGGCGGGGGTGTATGCAGTCAATAATATGCTAAATCAAGGCGGAGGCAGCAGTGCACCAAGTGTTAATGTGAATGTGAATGGTTCGCAGGATATCTATATGCAGTATCTCCAGCGGGTTAATGGTAATAGTGTTACCTCGGCTGGGGGTTGATTTTGTTGATTTTAGTTGTGGTGGGGGATAATTTATATTGGTGTGGTGGGTGGTTGAGAGGGCTGGTAGATGTGAAGTAGGGGAAGGGAAGATTTCACATCGTTCCAGCGGTCTCTGATGGGGATAGTTTGGTCATGTCAGGTGAATAGTTCTATTTCCCATCGCCACCGTCGTACTCTTATTGTGTGTTGTTTGATTTAATGCTAAGTGTGCGAACAGTCTGTTCAATAATTAGATAACTGGGCATTAATTTTTTGTTGGGGTGTGTGGTTGTGTGGTATTCTGTCTAATAATTAGACATACGCATAATTTCTGTCTGGATAGTTATAATTTGTCGGTTAAGCTGTTTTGCTGTTGTTTGGGAGTTTCTCTGTGATGTCTTTGGGGTCTGTAAAGAAGACTGCTCCTGCGGTTATTAGGGGTTTTGTCCAGGGTTGGTTTTGGTTTAGGGGGTGGTAGATGTAGAGGGGGTGGCCCAGTTTTAGGGTGTGTCTTGCGTGGTTGAGTGATCCGCTTTGTTGCTTGGCTTCGATTATTATTGAGGTGTGGGTTAGTTGTGCTAGGGTTTGGTTGCGTTGCAAAAAGTTTTCTGGTTTTATTTGGGTGCCTGATGGGAATTGGGAGACGGCTAGGTGGTTTTGTATAATTACCTGCTGAAGCCCATAATTTTTTTGTGGGTAGACTTGATCTATTGGTGTGGCTAAAACGGCTAGGGTGTGTCCGTGTGTTTCTATGGTTGCTTTGTGGGCGGTGGTGTCGATGCCCTCTGCTAGGCCGCTGGCTACAAGGATGTGGTGTTCGGCTAAGTATTGGCTGATTAGATATGCGGCGGTGGTTCCTTTTGGGCTGGCTTTTCTGGATCCCACAATTGCCACTCGGGGTGTGGGTAGCGGTATTGGGAGTCTGCCGGCGCAGTAGAGCCGTAGTTTTTTGTCTTTATCTGAGAGGGTTTTTGTGTCTTTGGGGCCTGCAAGATCGGCTAGGGTGCTGTGATAGATCTTAGGTATCATGTCTTCATTGGTAAATTAGCGGCAAAATAGTCTCTGGCCATACAAAGAAGAATAAGAAGAGTTAGACGAAGAAGAAGGGGGTGGGTCAGCTGGATAGTGTGAGTAGACATGTTTGAGGGGAAGGGAAGGGGTCTATCCAGCTGGCCGATGGAAGTATGACCTGATGGGGTGTTCATCAGGGCGTCATACTTCCATGCTTCCCTTCTCCAAGCTACTTAGATGCATTGTTTGATTTAATGCTAAGTGTGCGAACAGTTTGTTCAATAATTAGACATCTGTTGCAGGTATTATTTGTTTTGAGGTGGCTGTATTCTGTTTTAATCGGTTGGTAGCGTATTACTTGTTGGGTGAGGAGTGTCTGTGGTGCTTCGCTATCTTCTTGGCAATTGGGTATTTTAGCAAGCGCAGGGTTGAGTAGGAATGGTAACCCAAAATATGTTTTTGTTAGGTAACTTTTAAATTGTTATTTTTTGAAGTCTTTGTGGGTGAAGAGTGCCTGTGAAGCGCCAACTGCCATTTTCAATACATGAACTAGGTTATTTGATGTGTGCATACATGTTATTTTCTGCACAGCAGATGTTGGCGCCTAGTAGGAACAGTATCACCCCTAACTAATTTGTGTTTGAGTAACTTTTAAATTTATATAGGGTTGTTCTTGGCTGGGTGAGGAGTGCTTGTGATGCCCCCGGGCTAACCTCAAGATTGTCTGTAAACTCGCGGGGTTGAGTAGGAACAGGCTCACCCAAAACTAATTGTGTTTCCGTAACTTTTAAATTCACACACAGCTGCCCCTATTTGGGTGACGAGTGCCTGTGACGCCGCTGGACTTATCAACATGATTCATTCATACACACTCATATAATATCATACATCTTTTGGCGGCCAAGTAGGAACAGTATCACCCAAAAATCTCTCTACATAACTCTGCGTTTTAGCCGATATTGTTGATACACATTGTCTGCTGAGACAAAAAGAACGATGATTAACAAACTGCTGCTTTTGTATTTGATAGCTGATGCCGCTAAAAAACATTCTAAGGACCTTACTTTTGTCAAGATTCATCAATTAGTATTCTTAGCACAATTAGATATGACAAAACATCGAATGGAGGGGTTTAGTTATAGTTTTAAAAAAATACCCTTAGGTGTCTATAGTGAAGAGTTACAAGCTGATCTTTGTGGTCTAAAAAATATGCAGTTTATCGAGGCTAAAAAATCTCTGCTATTAAAGTTGAAAAATCTATTTTTGAAGTGACGTATGAAAAAGAAAGTTACCCTTTCGGATAACCTAACAAACCCCTCGGTTTTCTCTGCCTCAATATACTGGTTTATTTGATGAGGTATTTTTGGTAGCTCTCCTCGGTCCAGATTGGCGGCAGGGGGCTGGTTTGGTTGACGCAGGTGTAGGTTGCAGTCAATTTTTTGTCGGTGTTTAGCCAGTTGTAGTGGACTTCTTTTATGCGGTGGTATGCTCCGCTTACCTGTACTATATCTCCGGGCCATAGTAATTGGGTGGGTACGACTGTGAAGGTCATGGTGGGTATGGGGTCTTTGAGGTTGGCAAGGACCCGGGTTGCTTCAACTTTGGCGTGTTCGAAGCTGTTGATTTCGTTGTCTCTTAGGTGCATTACGTGTATGCCGTAGTTGTTTATGCTCTGCTGGTCTTTTATGACGGGGGAGATGTTTAGGGCGTTCATGGTAAACGGGTCGATTTTTACTCCTCCGCTGAACTGCAGACTATCAATGAAGAGGAAGAATTGGCTGTTTTGGCCGCCGTGTGGTGTGATTTCGACTGCTGTGGTGAATCGGTTTAGGTGTTCCCAGTCGAATTCTTCGCCTCTGGTTTGTTCCCAGTTGTTGTTGGTGTTGCTGCCGTTTGGTTTGATTTCTGCGTTTGTGCCTATGGGGAGGTTGAAGAAGTAGTCGTTGTTTGTGATTACGTTGTTGTTGGCTATGGAGTAGTTGGTGGGCACAGCGGTGTAGCGCAGCTCGTTGCCGCTGTTATCGATTAGGTAGAACATGGTTTTTTGGCCGTGTTTCTCAATTATGGGTACCATGCCTGTGCTTTGGTTTTGGTATTCGGCCATAAGAAACAGAAAGTTTAGGTGGGTGGTGCGGTGCAGGGCGTTTAATCCTGTGGGGCCGATGTCTGGGATGCGGTCTAGGTGCAGATTGGCCGCCAGAGTGAAGACTGGGGTTTGGGTGTTGTAGCCGTTGCTGCCCGCATAGATGCATCGGTTTCCTTTTTTGTATTGGGGTTTTTGTTTGCCGATTAGGGCTCCTTGTGGTGTGTGGTCGTAGTCGCCTATTGTTGCGGTGCGTCCGTTGTCGGCTGTTGCGCTCCAGATGCGTGGATTATACTTGGCATAACCATACTCGGTCCATCGGTCTCCGTCTGGGGGGTAGCCGGTATCGATTCCGCCCCATACGTATATGACGTTTCTGATGTCGCTTAGTGCTCCGCTGAAATATTCGGGTTCGCGCAGGTAGTTGGGGCCAAAGACTGCAGATGCGGTTTTTTGGAAGGGTCTTAATACGATTTTGGGGCGTATGGTGTTGCTTTCGGTGTAGTAGTAGCCGTCGTATCCGATGCGGTCGCATACTGTTCGGATCACATCAAATATGGTGTGGGTTTGGTAGTTGCAGCCGCTGTCGATCACATGGTCGATGCCGTTTGGGTTGTTGGGTGCGTCTATGTCAAATGCTATGGGGCTTGGGTGTGCTCCTGCGGCTCTGCTGTCGGGGTATTCGAGGATGTTCTGGAGCATTTTTCGATACGTCCAGTTGTTTGTTGTGTAGGGTGTTTGTGCGCTTTGGAGTTGCCAGTAGTCAAATGTTATGGTGTCATCGTCTAGTCTTGCGGCGGTGTTTAGGCAGTCTAGGCTTATTTTGATGTGTTCTTCGATGGTTCCTGCGGTTGTTTTTATGTGATCAGCATTAACATAACCGTAGAAGGGTGTGAGTGTGTTTGTGCCGGGTGGTCTGAATTGTATGCGTGTTAGTCTGTGGGGGGTTTGGAGTATGCTTTCGAGGCTGCTTCTTTGGCCTTCGAGGTTTATGACGGCTGTGCTTATGCGCTGTATACCCGTCTCGCGGATGTCTATGCCCACGACATGGTTGGTGTGGTCTTGCCAGGCGTTGTTGTTTTGGTCGTAGCATTCTACTGTGATCTCAGGAACAGAAGAGGAGGAGCTCATAATAATCAAATCAATTGGTGAAAACATCTGGCAGTGCAGCTTTCATATGTCGGGCTGGGTTTTTGTGTTCTGCTACGGTTGCTACGCTTGCTACGGTTTACTGATGGTGGGGATGTTCAGAATCTGGACAGGCGGTTTGTTGTGTGTTCTGTTTTGTGGTGCAGAATAAACCATAAAAGTACTGAACTGCTATAGTATAGTGGTGGCCTGTGTGAACATGAAAATATTTGCTGTGGTTTTAGTCGCGGCGTGTTTCACAGTGAGCATAGCCGGTGCATATATTGGTGTGTATTGTCTGCCGCAGTTTTTAACAGATGACCCCGTGTTACCCGAGGCTGTTCCTGTTGCGGATTCGGTTGTTCAGATGCCAGAAAACCAGCCCAGCCAACAGCAAATCGATAATCCTCCAACTCAAACAACACCCCAATCCACACCCACAGCTACACCAATAACTGGGAGAACAAAAATTATTCATACCTACATATTTATCCTAAAAGATGACCAGGTAAATCCTGGAGGATACAGTGTCTTTGATGATATTTACAAATTTGAAAACTTTTATGACGCTACCTATGGTGTAGGTAAACTTAATGATGGCGATCAAAAATCGTTTATGTGTGTTACAGTCGGTCTCTTTGAGGAAGCTACCTCTAAACAAATTGATTTCTTAAAACAAATAAACCTAAACGAATATGGCATAGTATATGTCGCTGAAAAGATACCCCTAACCACATTTAACGGCTTTACTAATAACGAACTATTGCATACCACTAGTGGTGATTTTCCCCACTCAAGTGGACTTCGAGCCTATAGTGTAGCTGAATTTATATCTTTATTTTTTTAGATTAAGGTTTTGTTTTTGTTTTTCCCAATGTTTTTGAAGTGTTATGGCGATTAATCCTAAGAAGCATGTGGTGCCGCATAAGCATATTATTGGTGATATTGTTGATGGGGTTACTTCGAATTTTACAGGCGGTCTAATTGGTGGTATAGGCGGTGGAGGCGGCTGGAACGGTGGATTGTTAAATATATCTTCTGGGCATCTGCCGCTGGATCCTATTGAGTTGATAAATTATACTTGGGAGTGGGTGAATGGTAAGTGGACCCCGCATACAAAACATATGCCGACTGGTGATAGTTATCTAAAAATCAGTGACAGCAAAATTGGGCAAGCTACTGATGTTTTTTTGATTCTTGTTGATTCCTATCCAAGTTTGCCTGTGGATAGTTTTGATCGGTATGGGCCTATTTTGGGGGTTTCGACTGGACTGATGGTGAAAAAAGACATCAGCTGCGGAGGTTTTGTTGGTGCAAATCAGGGTATTATTGCTTTAGGTAGTTGTTTGCAGGATTCTTTTGATCCTCCGGGTGCATGGATGTTACACAGTGAATGCAAACGAATTAACTTTAAAGGTACGAGTTTTCCTGCTAATCCTCGTGAGGGTTGGCGGGTTATTCGAACTGATGAATTGTTAGGGACTCTTGGGGCTGTTGATCCTGTGTATAGTTATCAGATTTATGAGCGGCAAGGTAGCAGTTGGGTAAAGGTTGGGGGTTCTAGTTTTGATAATGGTTATGAGTTTGGTGTGTCTCGGCCCAATTGGGGTGATGATCGTAAGGGTGAGTATTTTATTACTACGGGTCCAAGCAATAATGGGCATATTCATCAATTCAATGGTGGTTCTAGTTGGACAGATAAAGGCGATATTGATGATCCAGCTTACAGCGGTTTCTTTGATACCTTTGAAATTAGGCGTGCCTACTATAAACCACCACTACAAACGACTGATTATGCTCATCTGCGCTGCGCCAACATTACTGCGCATAATACTAATCCTGCTGCGGATTTGACCTATGGGTTGGGTACGCCTGATCGCAGATGGTTAGGTATTTGTGCTGATACGGTTTATGCTGATCATATTAAAGATCTCAAAGGTGAGGATTTTGATTTTGGTGTTGAGTGGGACGGAGGCACCGTACACGACAACATCACAATTTTACGCCCAGAACCCCAGCTCAGACTAAACGCCACCAGCGGTAATCCGGCTGTTGTTTTCTACAACGAATCTGTGCCTAAGCTCTATTTGGCCTACAGCGCCGCCAACAACCACCTCTACATCCAAGACCCCGCAGCATCAGACCCCACTCTCATATTTCGCCCCCAAGGCACCCTTAGCATAGCCTCCGATTTTTACACCGCAGGCAAAATAATACTGCGCAGCACCATACCCATAATCGATTTTGCACCCCCCGGCTTGCCCACAGGCCAAGAATATCAAGTACGATTAGAAGGCACTACCCAAAACAATGCCGGCTGGCTAAACCTATATGGCCACCTAAAAATTGCAGGCGACACACGTATCGAACATGCAGGTGATGTTTATTTAAATCTTAACAGTACTGATCGTCGAAATCCTGGAGTAAATTTTATGTGGAATGGTAACACTGAGGGTGCTATTGTTTTAGCTGGTGCTTCTTTTAATCCTCCGTTTCCGTATCTTTTTATTTACAGCTCAGCTATAATTTTGTCTGCGCCCAGTGGTTTTGATTTGCGTGCGCCGTTAATGCTTGATAGCAGCTACGGTACAGCGGGCCAAGTCTTAACTACTAATGGGCCTAACAATATGCCCAGCTGGCAGACCCCCGGAGCAGGCTCGGGAGGCTGGAACGGCGGAGTCGTCACCGGCGATAACATTACTGTTCAGCGTATCGAATCTCAGCTTCGGTTAAATGCTACTTCGGGTTCACCTGCTTTGGTGTTTTACCGCAACGGTGAGCAGCGTTTAGGACTTATCTACAGCTCCACTGAATCAATTTTGAGTTTTTGGGATTACTCTGGGAATCGTCAAATTGCCCGTTTAGATCATGGCGGCAACTATAGCATCTTGGGTGATCTTACCTTGGGTCCTGCGGGGCGTATACGTTTAAATGATAATTTGGGCAATCCGGGGCAGGTTCTCATCTCAAATGGTAACAGTCCGCCCACTTGGCAGACTCTAAGCGGAGGCGGCGGAGGAGGCTGGAACGGCGGCACGGTTACTGAGAATATAGCTGTTTTGCGTGCTGATCCTCAGTTGCACCTAAACGCCACATCAGGCGGCCCCGCCATATTTTTCTACAATGCCTCAGCAGTCAAGATGTCTTTGCGCTACAGCACTGCAGGCTACTTCTATCTCCAAGATGATTCCGGAGGGCGTCTCATTGCCCGCTGGGATCACAGCGGCGACTATGGTGTTTTGGGTAGTTTTACCGCTGGCACCACCAGCCAGTACATCCGCATAGGTGCTACGAGTAGTAACTGCTATATTGAAACCTCTGCGGGTCGTGCGCTGTATTTGCAGCCTGCCAGTGGAAACGCAGTTTATGCCACAACTGACTTCTACGCTAACAATATTTTGCCCCGCTACAGCAACTCGGGTGATTTGGGTAATGGCTCAACACGCTGGAACGGCGCTGTTATCAACAATATTTACTCGACTAGTGTTTTTCCTCTCTCAAGTAACAGTGGTTCAGTGGGTAACAGCGGTACTTATTGGAATCAGATCTATGGCAACACTATTCGCTGGAGAAGCGGCTCTACTTTTGCTTGTACTCCTGAAGAATCCGGCAAGGATTGGCCTCATGCTTTTAGTGATTATATGACGGCTGCTGAGAGGCTTACTCATGAATCTACTAAAACTAAGTATCATGTTGTTTATGCGCCTAAATCTCCCAAGGAGGTAGTATGTATATGCGGTAAAGTTGGGTTTGATCCTTGTGAGGAACATCGGGTGGAGTGGGAAGACCGCTATACTGTAAGTATTGATAATATGGTTTATGCTGCTGGTTATATGACTCTTGAACATGCTGCTAACATCGCAGGTCTAATTCAGCATAACCTCGACTTGGAAGAACGCTTAGTTTTGATGGAGAAAAAGCTTGAGCGTCTGCTGCTGCTTGCCACCGCCACACCCGCAGACTAACTCGCGGGGTTTTTACCAATACAGCTGTGAAGTTTATGAGTGAAAATTCTCAGATTCTAAATGAGATTGGTTTGTTAAATGTGCGTATTAATGATTTGATGAATCAGCTTAATCGGACGGTGCAGCTGCTGCTTGATGAGAACAAGAAGCTGAATCAAGAAAACATCCAGTTAAAGTCGTCTTCTCAGATGCCGGCAGACCCAGCTGCACCTAGTAGTTCAGTTGGTTAATCGGATAAAATTTAGCCGGTTAAACTAACCCTAATTTTCTGCACAAAAAAGAAAGAAAAAAGAGAACGTGTTGGAGACAGCAAACAGATTTTTAGACTGTTTGTGTTGTTGTATTTACCTCTGTTATTGAATGCGCCTCTGTTGAGGTTGGCGATTTTGTTTCTGTTTGTGTTGCTGGCTGTACTCCGATTCTAAATTTCGCCGCTGTTGTTGTCGATAGTGTCCTTGTCGTTGGTGATTGTGTATGGGTGTGTATTTCTGATTTTGTTCCTCGGTATTTTTGATTGTGCCGCTATTGGTGATTATACTTTATGCGAGTATCGAGCGGTGGTTCAAATAGGGGTGCTAAAGGAGTTGCACAAGCGGTGGTTCATAACTCGCGCAGAACTGGCTAAGGTTATAAAGCTATAGTTGACGGCAAAAAATCGTTGAAATTTTAAGATGGCACAATATTTTTCGCAGTTTTTTGAGAAAATATACCCCACGCTCTATCACAAGTTACATCGACCGCTAACCGTTTGGGTTGTGTTAATGCAATCTATAAAATAATGTGCGTCTTGAGGACTTAGAAGACAACTTACTGTTTAACCGGTACTATTGGCTGAGCGTTTTCACAGGCATTATTCGGCTCTCCTTCAGTATTTTAAACCGTACCACACTACGGACAACCAATAGTCCCCTATATAATCATCAACTGGAGCAATTTCAATAAAATAGGTACCAGCCTCCAAATCTAAAATCGAAGCATGAGCAATAGGCATATTTTGCATCCCTAGATATTGACTATCACTGCCCTCAATTAGCACACCAGCAGAGTCAAACAGCATTATTGACAAGTATGTAGGACCAAAGATGATATCACGCGATATAGAGAGTGCTAGTGTACCTGTTTGCGGCACTGCAAACGCATACTTATTTAAAGTAGTCGTATTTGTTATTGAACCCGAAACTGGCGTTCCAATGGGCAATTCGATTGGTGAGGGTTTCGGAGGGTGTGTTGGCGTCGTCGTAATCGCGGTGGCTGACGGGTCTGCTTGAGAGTTGCCGCTGTCTGGAAAAGATTCAGGCAGAACAACAGACCCAGTCAGAAAAATAACTGCCGCAATACTAACAGCGATAATAGCAACTATAGATCCAGCAATTAATAGTTTATTAGTTCTGTTTTCCATGCATATACCTTCTTTGTTGAAACGAGTACACCATTCATGGGCTATATTTGATATGGCATTCTAAAAAAGAAAAAAAGAGAGTAGTGTTTTGTCAGTTAGGGTGTGGGGGGAAGGACTAATACGTTGTCTATGAAGAGATTGTTGCCATAGTCGCCAGAGTTTTCGCGATAAACCGTAAAGGTGATGTATTTAAAGTTGCTTGCATAGTTGCCGCAGTCAATCCAGCGTGACCCGCCAGAACTCACCAAGATATTGCCGTTAACCAAATACCAATTCACATTGTCGTTGGAAACATACACCCTAAGACGACTGGTGTAGCCGGATGAATAGCCATAGACCCAAATACGGCCTCTCGCCTGATCTGCACCGCTATAACCCAGAGCACCGGTAATCATTGCCTGATCACCTGTACCTATAGCAGTCAAACCAGTACAACTGCCATCAGGATGAGGACCCACAAAACCATAGATATTAGAAACCCAACCAGAGCCATAATAACTAAAGTTTGTAGGCGAGCGGACAATGTACTCATACAAACGAATATTCCCATTCCCATAAACAGCCATCGTACAACCAGTAAAGTACGGCGGATCATCCCAAGCGGTACCATTCCAAGTAGGCCAATGCGCAGTAAAGCCTGTGTAGAGATCAGTTGCATCAAAGTTTATGTTGAAGCGTTCTTGCGAAGCATGATCTAGCGCCTGATTAACCGTCATATCATAGCCGAGAGCATAATAAAAGAAACCCTCAACCCACTGATTATACTTAACAGAGCTACTTCCATGTATGGATTGGTCGAGGGCGGCTGAGCCGTGGGGGAAACCGATGTAGCAGAAAGCACCGCTGTCGGCGTTATTATAGCCATTTCCACTCATGTAACCCGAGGGAGGTGAAGAGGTTGCAGCACCTACAAGTTTGTGGGTCCATGCATACGGCATACCCCGCACACGATCAGCAGCAACAAGACCCTGAGCCGGATTCAAAATAGTCCCATCAAGATTAGACGAAATGCTTGCAGACTTACAGGTGTTAATAAAGGTAAAAAAGGCTTTCCCAGCAGAAGTATTTCGATAAATCTCATAGTCAAAAACACCATTACCAGTTGGGGTCCCGTTGTTTGTAGTGCCAATGTTGTCCTCAAACATATAGTGAAACTCATCGGTTGCACCTGGGAAAGTTAACCCGACACCTACGCCGTGGTTAAAGTCAACGTATGCCGCTTTACTGTAATCTTGCTGGCTGTAGTATATGTCATTTAAAATGTCTAGCTTTTTAGAGGCTGCGCCCTGTTTGTTGCTTGTCACATAACCGCCAGTATCAAAGTATATTTCAATGTACGCAGAAAGCAGTTGCTGTGCATTAATTTCGGCTTGAGTTTTGCGATAACTAGGACTATTGGGATTAGGAGTTGTACTTGGAGGCGCGCCGAGGCTCTCAGAGCCCCAAATTATGGCTCGCCGAGTGGGCTCTGCACCACTAGCCACTGCAAGAGAGACAAACATAGAGCTTACCAAGATCACACAGAGTAAAACACCGCTGAGTTTGAAAAAACGCTTAGACACAGCCTGCTTTTTGATTAAAAGCACTGAACGCAACCCTAACGCAAAAACGCCCACTGCCGCTAACAACATCACTGCAGGGATAAAATTGGCTTGCATCGGAGGGGGTGTGCCAAATACATCTTCGTTGCTGGCAACTTGGTCCTCGGGAGGATCCAAAGTAGAGATACGCTCATGAACATAGCAGACTTCTTTTGTGTCGGCCCATATGAAAACCTCAATACCATAAACATTACCTGGATAGAATTTATCTAAGCTGACCCAGACATGACAAAGCGGATAAAGCGCTAAAAGCTCACCGCGAATATTATCAGCATAAGGCATATTCATAAGATAAGTATCCATGATCATGGCTTGGGTGACATTAAAGTTCTTCACTTCAACGGCGTATTCGTCTGGGCCGATTTTCCAAGAGTAGGCATCAGCGGCTTGAAGCGCGATTTCTATAGCTTCTGCTTCGGTAAGTTTGAGATTAGTATTTGCGATTTTATAGATGTTCCAGTTATCGATAAAATATGCTAATGAGCCGTCTTTGTAGTGTATTGCGACGCATTTATCGGGCGCTTCTACGCCATTTGCTGTGTAGATCCATTGGAAGGTTGTGCCTTGGTCGGTGTTGGTTACGTCTAGTTTGATGTTTTCAGATGTGAGGGTACTATTTTGGTTGGGCTGTACCTCGTTTAGTTGTGTGCGGAGTTGGGTGTATATGGGGTCTTTGGTGTATTGGGCGCAGTTGTCAAGAATGTTTTTGGTCATCTCAATTGTGTTCTCGGTGGGTTTTATTAGATGGAGCGTGCCTTCATTTTCTAGAATATGTATCATTCGCAACTGGCCATTAACATAGGAGCAGAGGGCGTCTAGGGTGTTTGTTGGGGATTGGAGTTGGTAGCGGATGTCTTCTTGGGGCACGGTATCAGCGTATTGTCTTGGGGGGTAGGTTTGCGAGGTGATGTCTGAGTATGCTTGGAGGTTTAGGCCAAGGGTGCTGCTTAGATTTGTCAGGTATTCTGCTTGTTGGGGTTCGATTTCATAGGCGTTTGTATTGGGTATTATTAGTGCGTAGCTGCTTGTGCAGATAAGCACCATTAAAATTGATACTGATAGAGTTTTTTTCATAGTTGTCTACCATTATCTGTTTTTTCAAGAACAATCACTTGTTCTACAAGCATTAACTCTTGCAACTGCATATTTTAAAGGTTTGTTTACAGCAACACAGCAATCTCATAACCCGCGGAGAGCTGAAGGACGCAATAAAAATCATAGAAGTGCAATATAGCAACTTAACTCTTTATAGTTTATAGTGTGTTGTGTGGTGGAGGTTTGTTTTGGTTAGTGTTTGTTTGATGTGATATTGGTAGGGGTCAGCGTATAGGATGGCTATAACTGAGGGGAAGGGTGCGGCTTGTTTAGATTCGTTGAAATGCAGCCTTTCACCGCATAGGATGAAGTGTGCGTTTGCTTGATGCAGCAGATGGTACCATTTGGTTGTGCTGTCATGTTTGAGCAGTAAGGCGATGATTTTGCCTTGTTGGTTTTCTTCTATGGCTTTCTCTACCCAGGGCAGAGGGTTATTGTAGGGCGGGTTAACGTAGGTATAGCTGGGCCACTCTGTTTTTAATCCATTGACTATTTGACCGTTGTTATCTATTTGGAGTTCTAGGGGGCAGGGGTCGTGCCAGTTGTAGAAGAGGCTGTGTTTTAGCCAATTTGGTGTTGCATAGTTGTTGCTGTTTTTATTTTGATACATGGATTCCGTTGCCATTACTGTTTGGTCTCCTTGGTTTGTGTGACGGCTATGATTGTGGATTTATGGCAGAGGGGGCAGATGCGAAAGATTTTGGTTTGCTCTATACGTATGTCGGGGTTATATCTTGTTCGCTGTTCAAGATAGCTGTTCTCTAGGTTGATGGGGTTGCGGCATTTTAAACAAATATAGAGTAGTTGAGTTGGTTCTGGCGGGGTTGTCATTGGTTGGGTGCCTCGCAGGTTTCATCATCTAGGGGGCCTTGGTATTCTTCTTCATAGCTCCAAAATGCAGTTTCGGTTTCTGGTTCTATCTCTGCAGTTTCGGTTTCTGGGTTTGTTGGTTCGGTTTGTTCGGCTTCGGTTTCTGTTTGGTCGATTAGCAGGGTGCTTTGTCTGTCTCTCTGACTGGGGTTGTCGGCTGGGGGGTTGTAGTGCAGGTTGGTTTTTTGGAAGGTTATTTTAAAGGCGTGGTCCTGGGGAAAAATTTCTTTGGCGACATCGGCTTCGGCT
>JAIRQQ010000050.1 GCA_031256395.1 Nitrososphaerota archaeon | reverse complement strand
CTGCATAGTTTCACGCTGTAAACAAATGGTCGATATCACTATGTCGCTATTTGCCCGCTTCCGAGTAAATGGAACACCAAACATGATTGCATCATTCTTTAAGTAACACTCTCAAAATTTGATCTACGCTAAAGTCGGGTTCTTCTTGCCTATTGATACAAGCGTAGTTTTAATCGCTTTAGTATTCGTTTATCTATCTCTGTTTAGAGAACGAACATAAATCTCCCTAGCGATTGATTGGTTGAGAAATAGTAAAACGGATTTATCAAAATATTCTGAAGAAGTTATCTCCCGCTGGAAAATGCGGGTTTCAAGTATTGGTTAGTCTTCACTAAAGCCGAATTCGAGTCGGTCATGAGTTTTTTTATATTTTTGTTCATGCTGGTTTTTGTCTGTACCAAAGGTGGCGGTGTGTTTTTGTAGGTCTGCATTTGTTAAAAAAATGCAGGCGCAGTGGGGGCATTTGTATAGCTTTTTTTCAGCCATTTTATCGCCTAGTGTAAGTTTATCCATATTTTTTTGCCGTCAAGTTCTGATTCATGCCATTGTGTCTCGATTTCACTGCAGCTTTTGTGCAGATAGACTCTTTGGGTACGTACTAATCCTGCCATAGTTTCCAAGTAGGGTTCAAGCAGGGTTGTGTTTTCTGTATCTAGTTCTGCTATGTGGACTGCTTCGAGTACTTCGGTGGGTACAAATCCCTTCTCTTTGCGCAATGCTTGCACTCGGCGGGCTAAATCACGCATAATCCCCTCCCCTAGTAGGGTGTCATCACGTTGACCACTGATAACCACGGTAATGTCATCTTCTTGGCGAGAAACCCAATTTTCACTAGTTGCATATTCTGGAACCGTTTGGGTGTATTCAACTGATTTAACGTTTGTTTGCTCTAGAAATAGCTCTTCGAGGGTTTTTAGGGCTTGTAGAGTTTTCTCGGGTGCGACAACGATTGCTTTGCTTAGTGGCCAGCGGCGTTTGAGTTTCCCTTGTTGGCGTGCGGCAAAGGAAATTGAAACTGCTTTTAGAAGTATTTCGAATTGTTCTTCGAGGGTTTGGTTGCAGAGTTTTTGGTCTGGGCTGGGCCAGGTTGATAGGTTTATTGATTCTGGCAGGGTAGGTTCGAGGGGTCGGTAGATTTTTTGGTGTAGCATTTCGCTTAGAAATGGTGTAACGGGATTGAAGAGCAATGTAATTGTTTTTAGGGTGTGGTATAGTAGGGCGTAGATGGTTTGGCGGCGTTCAGCGGTTTCGGGTTCGTCGGTCCAGAGTTCTTTGCGTATCATAGGTACATAGAGGCGGCTAAGGGTTTCGATGACAAAGTCTTCAAGGATTGCGACGGCGGTGTTGAATTCGCATTTGTCTATTTTTTGGGTGTATTCTTGGATTTTGTTTTGTAGTACTGAGAGGAGCCAGTGGTCGGCTGGTTGGAGTTTGTTTGTTTGGACGGCCCACTGGAGCGAGTATTTTTGGGGTTTAAAGTTGTCAAAGGTTGCGTTTTCGCTAAAGAAGCGGCTTAGATGATAGAGGGTGGAGAGCACTTGGTAGCTTCGGCGGCTGAGTTCTTGGGTGTCAAAGCTCATAAAATCCAGAGGTGAGGCTTTGCGCATCATATAGAAGCGGCAGAGATCTGCACTGGTTTTAGAGAGCAACTCGTTTGTTTGTACGACATTGCCCAAGCTTTTGCTCATTTTTCGGCCCTTGGCATCTTGTGTTAGGCCTTGGAACAAAAAGGCCTTGTAGGGTGAGATGGGTTTGCCAGTTAGAATAACATATTCTAAGAGTAGAGAGTTTGCCCAGCCTCTTGTTTGATCAATGCCCTCGGTTAGAAACATGGCAGGCACAAATTTGGCTTCTTGCTCATCGGTGAAACGTGCGTGGGGTGAGGCGCCGCTGTTATGCCAAGTATCTAGTACAAAGTCTTCGCGGTGCATGATGCCTCCGCATTTCTCACATTTTAAGGTGATGCGATCCACCCAAGGTTTGTGCAGCTCAAAGTCTGCTGGGATGGGTTCTTGGGCGGATTCGATGAGTTCTTTTTTGCTAGCGACTAGGTGTTTGTGGTTGCATTTCTCACATGTCCACATAGGCAGAGGTGCGCCCCAGATGCGCTCTCGGCTAATGCACCAAGGTTTGCCTTCTTTTAGAAAACCTAAAAAGCGGTTTTTAGGTTCCTCATAGAAGTACTCGACGTTTTCTGCGGCTTCGAGTACTTTTGCATTTATTTTATCGGTGCGCAAAAAGTATTCTTTGCGTGCCAGCCAAACAAGTTTGTGGTGACTGCGCCAGCAGGTGGGATATTCGTGTTTGATTTTTTTTACTTTAACAAAACTGTTGCGGCTACGCAGTTCCTCAACAACTAGCATATCGGCATCGCGGGCAAATACACCTGTGAAAAGTCCTGCGTCGTTGGTGAATTTGACCTCATCATCATAGGGCACAAAAATGGGAATATCTCTGTTCTTAGCTGCCCAAAAATCGTCCTCCCCATTACCCGGTGAGAGATGCACAACGCCTGTAGCGGTATCTACCTCAACAAAGTCTTCACTAACCACATGATGAACCAGTGGATGCAGAGTTTCAAGCTCAGCTTGTTTGGGAATTATATCTTTGAGCGGATAATCATAACCCATACCCTCTAAAGTTTTACCCAGTATGGTTTCTGTTATTTGGTAGTTGGTGATTTCCAGCTCTGCCATGACGGCTTCTACGCGTTGGCGTACCATAATCCATACTTCATCCCCAACTTGGACCTTAACATATTCCGCATTTGGCTGCACTGCAAGCAAAGTGTCGGTTATAACTGTAAAGGGCATGGTGGTCCATACCAAGAAATACTCATTTTGAGTACCTGTGACTCTGAATTTAAAGTAGAGACTGGGGTCTTCGACTTCTTTGTAGCTGCCCTCATAACCAACCTCAGCGTTGCTAAGGCTGGTTTGGCATCCTGGACAGTAGGCAACAACATAGAGGCCTTCTTCGAGGAGTTTTTGATCCCAAGCGGCTTTTAGTATATGCCATTCCCGCTCGATATAGCTGTCTTGATAGGTCCAGTACGCTTTATCTTGATTGATAGCTATACCCAGTGTGCTATCCGCATCAAGCCACATGGTGTGGTAGCGCATAATTGCCTTTTTGCATTCCTCAATGAAGCGTTCCATGCCATATTTCTCAATAGATTCACGCTTGTTACGTACCCCTAAGAGCTTTTCAACTTCGAGTTCAACTGGCAGACCCTGACAGTCCCATCCCGCCCAAAACGGCATGTAGTAGCCTTCCATGGTTTTCCATCGATAACGAATATCTTTCATGATACGTCCACGTGCATGTCCAATGTGGGGTATGCCATTTAGTGTTGGGGGACCCTCGATATATCCAAGGTTGCCTTTGATGGTTGGCGAGTCTTTGAGGGCTTCAAGTTTTTGGCGTATCTGATTTTTAATCCAGAATTCACGGATTGCTTTTTCAAGCTCAAGTGGTGTATAGTTTGGAGGCAAAGCAGTTTGAGTTTGGTCAGCTTCAGTTGGGGCAATCAAATCTATTACCGTAACGCAAAATACACCAAAAGACTATAAAAACATATAAACTAACAAACAAGGCGGCTCCTTGTGTTCATATGCTGATAGTTCATGTGGTCTTTGTGGTAGTAGTGGTTGCAGAGGTTTTGAAAGCTTTGGATTGTTGTATAATTGCCCTTTAGCATTGTTTTTGTCTTTTAAAGTAAACCAGCAAGCCTATGCTTGCCATTACCACAATTACTATAGAGATTATTAGTATCTTTGTTGAGAGTGATTCCGGGTTATTTTCGAGTGTGGCGGTTGTGGGTATAGGTGTTGATTTTTTATTGATCTCAGGCGCTCCAGCACCAGCTACAGGATTCACCAAAGGATTAGAATCAACAAAGGGCAAATTAGAACCACGTTTATAGCTATAGGGGGTGTCCCAAATACCTGTGGCCCCTATTTCTCTAGCGTCAGAATACAACATTTCATAGTCACTCCAATAATTTCTATCAAACTCAAGCCAGCCATATATAAAGTAAGAAATCCCACAATTGACAAAATTGTTTTCAACAACAAGATTTATTGTAGCCCAATCGATAAATATTGCCTCATAGCAGTCGATGAAAACATTATGTGTAATTATATTCCCGCTAGAGCCATAACCAGTGCCGCATCTGATGTTTATTCCACCTCCCTCAAAGGTATTGTTAGTAAAGCTGTTATTATTTGAGGACGCAAAAATGCGGCCTTTATCACAAAAACGTACATTCTTAACTACAACACGCCCACAACCGGGCTGAGACGGACCGTTAGAATTTCTGTTCAAATCTACTCCGCTTCCTTTGCCCTTAGTTGCATATCCGGCGCCATCAAGGGTAATATCGTCTTTTTCAACTACTATGATACCAAAAATATCTCCTGCTAAAGTATAAACATCATCTTTTCGCTCAATTCGATCTGTGCCCACAACATGACCCTCAGAGGTAATGGTTATAGTGGAACCTGATTGGGCACTTGCCAAACCAACAAACTGCCCTGCAATAACTGTTGAACATAGTAATACAAAAGTTAGGAAAAGTATGGTTGCTCTCTTTAAGAGTTCAAGTTGTGGGTTAACCCGCTTGAAATTCAATAGATAAAACCAAAAACTAGTTGATTTCAAGTTATGAGGCCACACTATTTTATCCTCACTTCAATGAATTATCCATAAACCATCTTATGTGTCTTATCATAAACTGTTAATTGCTTACCGAGTAACCCTTTGTGTTAGCTATGTTTGGAGTATTTGACGGTAAAGCCTTCGCCCTCAGTGTTTAGTGTTGAGGCTGATGCTAGGGTGGTGAATTGATCATTTGTCATGTAGACTCGGGAGTGTGTAAAGTTGCCAATGACGCCTCGGGTGTTGCCTGCCTCTACCCAGCAGTTGTTAAAGGTTATCGATCCAAAATCTGAGAGTTTAGAGATTTTGCCATTGACCATAACGCGTTCCATTATCCACTCTCCTGAGGATCGGGTCGAGTTGTAGACAAAATTTTGATTAAAGATTCTATCGTTGGTTAGATCAATTATTTGCATATTCCATTCGTTGGTTTCTGGATCTATGAGCGTAATCGATGCGCTTACTCTATCGCCTGGTGAGAGGGTGAAATTTTCGATGCGAATGGCATAATCGGGTAGCATCTCATACCAAGCATGATACGATTCCACCCCGCGTTGAGCATTGTGCTCGGTTCCAATCTGAATCAAGGTTTTATCAATCTGTCCTCCAATACCCACCCAAGCCGATGAGTACCCATCGCCTGTGGTAGTGTTAACCTGAGGTACCGTCCATGATGCACCGACGCTTGTGATTTCACTTTGCTGATTATAGTTGCCTGAAACAATATAGCCGGCCCAGCCCAAACTCGAAGACACATTACTATCGGGGTGGCTAGTTAGGGCTTCTTCAGGTAATTATATTTAATACGAAAAACCTATATACTATAGCTCTTAAGTTTAAGAGTGACCAATAATGCGGCTAAAAACCGAAGAAACTAACCATTACAAATTTACAGAAAAATTTGGCAGACCCCTGGAAGAATACCAAAGTGTCCGCAACGCCACAGAAACCCTAAACAAAACAACCATACACTCATACAAAAGCGCCCTATCACAATTTTTCTTATGGATAGGCGAAGACCCCGACACAGCCATAGCCAATCGCAAAACTCAACTAAAAGCCGATGACGAAACCGCCGATCATTATGAACGCAAAGTCCGAGCCTACAAAAAAATGTTGGAGGACAAAGGCGAAACTGGGCGTTGTATAGCGGGAAAAATCGGCAGAATAAGCGGGTTCTTCGCCAACAACTCCAAACGTTTTAGCCTAAATTTAGGAACCATGAAATATAACCAGAAACGCAAAGTCCCCAAATACAGTCCCGACAATACTTTGATGCGGCAATTATACAGTTTTGCTGACTGCGCCCGAGACCGCCTAATCATCGCCCTAGCCTATCAAAATGGATTAGCACCCGTAGATGTCGCAAGCATCATCTGCGGTGAAATCCCCCCTGACCCCTTCAAGTATTATCAGTCCAGCCGAGCCAAAAACGGCGTAGTATACCATGCCGTCACCACCCCTGAAATAGTCCAAGAATACCAAGCATACCGCAACCTTCACAGCGAAATCAAAGACGGCGAACCCCTATTTCGTAGCCGAGAAAAAAACGAGTTAGACGGCGCAGGGGTCAGCCAAATTCTATCCAACTTGATTATAAAAGCAGGCTTTGATGACATCGCTGGTTTTTATCCTAAGAGTCTGCGTGATGGGTTTGAGGATGCTTTGGTTGATGCTGATTTGCCTTCTAAGGTTAAGGAGGCTATGATGGGTCATTCGGGTGGTATTGAGCATGAGTATGGCGGTCAGAAGCGTCTTGAAGCCCGTTTAGAGGAGGCTATGCAGAAGGCCTATTCTAAACTCATATTGACTGAGGTTGTCACCACTAATGGAAAGTCAGCGCAGAAGATTGTTGATTTGGATAATGCTGTGATTGAGAGTCAGAAAAAGATTCTTGCCCTTGAAACAACTAACACAAGCTTAACAGAGCGATTGACTACAACAGAGAAAGAGCTATCTGAAATCAAACAAACGATACAAGCAGTGGTTGAAAAACTAGAAAAAACAAACTGGTGTATTGATAAGTCTAAAGATAAAACGAAATAACCGCTTTAGAGGTTATTTTGGGCATGAAAAACAAACCCCCGATAAAGGCATATGAACATCCTCTATAGATCGGATTATTTTTTTTATATCATAATCAAATTTTTGGAGCATCGTTTCTTTTATGGCTCCCATTTCTATTTTATAAGCTAAAGATTTTTCAGCTAACAAATCACATTTCGTTTTCAATTCTAAAAACTGATTTTTCTCACTCTCAGACATTTCAATACACCTTTCCTCGCCTGTAACTTTGTTATAAAACGAAACTCTATTTGACATATAATATTTTGCTGATAAATGCCTAAACTGTTCAGATTCTATAATTTTTTTTCTTTCTTTAAGAAACTTGTCATAATTCAAAAAATTATTCATAATTTCAACAAGGGTTTTTGATAACCATGGATAGCTTTCTAAATGTTCTTTCACAGCCCGATAATCATCTAACGAAAAATCGATGTCATATATCCTTTTTTTTCGACTGTCAATTGGAATATAAGATATAATTGTATTATATTTCAGGGCATCTAAAATTTTTGTAATCCCAAAATCACTTGTTTCTTGTGTTTCGGGATCATTGTTATCTGTTTGTTCTTCATATAATTGGCTTAACAAAAAATCTTGTTCTGCTATTTGTGTTAATGATGCCTCTCTTAGGAATTTTAAGACATGTACTAAATCTTTGGAATGTTTTAGGCATCGGTCTTCATATTCTGCTTCATAGTATTTAGCGCCCTCACAAGACCAAAGATTACCTTTTTTAATGTATTTTTCTTGCAGTATTTTGTTTAAAGTATTTGGATTAAATTTTGAGTTGGTTTTCTTTTTCATTTCTTTTAGTAATTCAACAAAAGTATATGGTCTTTCATGGAGTAATTCGTCTACTATGTTGGGTATTATTGTATTTTTTGGCTTTGACATAGTTTTCCCCATCTGATTTTTAAATAATCAATAATTAAGTTAATACTTATACGTCTTAAGTATATAATACTTACGATTGTCTATGCCGACAATTCGAAAAGTAATCCCATGTGGCCCTAACTCCCAAGGTATGACTTTTCCAGCTACCTGGTTAAAATGTGCCGCTATGGAGAAAGGAAAGAAAATTGAGGCTGTAATAGTCGAGGAATCCAACGGTTCCTTAATCGTACGACCTTACTATGAAAAATAAACCGAGTGAAAAACATATGGAAGACAAAAATAGTCAAGAAGAGTGGCTTAACCAAGCCCAAGTTATAATCCGAGAAGTAATCAACGACCTTAACGGTTGTATCGCGTCATCCGGAAAGATTACCGCGACAACAACCGGAACCACAGTCCTTGCTGCAGGTGAGACTCATTGAATAATCCTGTTACAGACACCTTAAAAACTTTTGTGCAAGCAACCCACTGCCCCACATGCCGCTGGCTAAACAAAACAACCCCGACAACATGCGAACGCCACGCCAACAACCCCCAAAACTGCACCTACCACATAACACCCCTAAAACCCAGCGAATTCACACGATGTAAGCAGTGTATCCATTGGATAACAAGCAAGTGCTCTTTTGGTTTTAGCACCAAACAAAACAACAAACCCTGCAAACAAGGTTCCTATAATTCTCAAATTCGAGCCTACATAGGTGGCAACTAAATGGCCGAACACCAAACCATGCACTGTGAATTATTCAGCGGATCATGTGACAACACAAACTGTACAGCAGAAGATAAAACGTACTGTTATCGTGTACGAATGCTAAAAGCCCTAGAAAACATCAGCGACAACCTAGACCAGCTAAACACACTGAACGAACGTTTAGACTCAATTTATCACGCTATCCGTGCAGTAGACGCCAACGTAGGATAATACCAGCCATGGCCATTGAACAAGCAAAGAAGACGCCGCGGGTAAACGAGTTTATCCATTTTATTGAATTGCTGTTGAGTAATGCGGCCCATTATCAACTGTGGCTCATAAGATTAAATCCAGGATCAAAAGACCCGATTAGCGGCGTCTCATGGAAAAACCCCTCTGCACGACTCACCATTGATCAGGCCATAGCCTACATGCAACATGGCGGCAACATAGGAATAGCAGGCACAACAAACGACAACTTGGTTAACATGGACTGCGACGGCGGCATAATCCAACCCCAAGAAGTAAAACCAACATTGATGGTTCGAACTCGCAGTCGCGAGGGATTACATGCATTCTACTGGAACATAGACACCCCAAAAATTCCAAATATCCCCACAGATGAAGCCGGGGAAGTGCGCAGTCAATGGCAATATGTAGTTGCCGCAGGAAGCTATGTAAAAACAGATCCAGCCACAGTTCCAGAACAAGAACAAAAAAACGCCGGATACTACACAGTCGAAAACGCTCAACCGCCAACGACTATAACCTTTGAAGAACTACCACAAATATTCAAAGACACACACAACAAAACAACCCAAACCCCCAAACCAACACCACCAATATTTAACCCCAAGAAAGCCACAGGAAAAAACAGCGCACTATTTGACATCACAGCATATGACGTCTGCCTGCACGAAGGCGGAAAAACAACGGAAGGGGTGCGTTGGCCAAGCATTTTTCACGACAGCGAAACCGGAGCAAACATGAGCTACAGCAGAAACGGCATACTACATTGCTGGCGCCACAACTGCAGCTTCAATGGCTTACAAGCCTTAACAGTACTTAGCGGCTATATGACCTGTAAAGATGCCGGAAGCCCCCATAGAGGTAGCGGAGCAGGAACAAGCGGCGTAATAGGTGATAATGGCGCTATTTTCCATGCTTGGCTCTATGCAAAACAACACGGATACATACCCAAAGACGACCCCATACCCACAAAAGCGATGCACTACATAGCAGAAAAGCACCTGGGCCATAGAGCACAAAAAGACCAACGTCTTCCCTGGCAGGTGTATAATCAGGTTCTACAAATAGTAGAGGCGAAATATTAATGGTTGATTCTGGACGCAAAGAATTAACAGAACCCGAATCAATCACTATTTTCCGCCCAACCGTGGTTACAGAGGAGTTTATTGCTGAAACAATATGGAGCCGAATAAAACCGCCAGAATACGTCAAATACATTTTCAAAACGGACCAATTTGAAACTGCCACAGAAATAACACTAGACGAAATTGATGATAAAGGCAGGACAATAATCTATAAACCCCCATTCAATGACAGCTTAAAGAAAGGCTTAGTAATAGTTCCCACAGGATACACCGAATGTACTTTTGATGAAGTCTTTAACGATATTGACGCATTTGCGCCTTCCTGTTATGATGCTTGTGACCAAGAGGCACTTTTAAAATTGCTTACAAGAGTAGCGGTTGGCAGTTGGTTTATGGATCGCTTCGTATCAGACCCCCTATATGACATATCCGGATCAGGAAAATTTGCACCAATCATACCCATTCGCGGCCCTAGCCAAAGCGGAAAAAATAGGTTAGCCTTTGTACTTCGCCTGTTAGCATATCGGCCATACTTTCAGATGTCAACCTACCGCATACCAAGCATTTTCCGCCCTATTGATTTCTGGCGGGGAACTATGGTATTAGATGAAGCAGACTTTAACAACACCAACGAGAAAAGCGAGCTTGTCCACTTCTTAAACTGCCGTGCAACTGGTACACCTATTAGCAGACAAAACAGTGTAGACCCCAACAAAACCGATGTCTTTGATAATTTTGGCCTAACCATATTAACACAACGACGCGGATTTGACGATAACGCAACCGAGAGCCGTGCAATTCCATTCTATAGTCAAACAACTAGCAACAAGAAAATAGCAGTCTTAGAAACCGATGATATGCTAAGGCAGGGGCTAAGGTTACAGAATAAACTGCTCTATTTGCGCATGAAATACTATAGGCAGGTTACTATTGATAAGACAGCTGGAGTTAGTGACATATCTGATCATCGATTGGTTGCGTCCCTTCTGCCCCTTTTGGCCTTAAGTAAATTTAACCCAACAATGAAGAACACCATTATAGAAAATGCTAAGGCAGTGGAGAAAGCCAAGATTGAAGAGAAAGCCAACAGCATGGACGGGCAACTCATAAATTATCTTTGGGAAAAAATTAATGACCATCTGTTTGAAGAGCATCAATCGAACCTCTATTATGTGCTTGAAAGTATAGACGTCACAGAGTCTAATGGTAAGGAAGTATCGCATAGGGAAGCCTTGACAACAACTACATTAGCTGAGCAATTCAAGTGGAGCACTACCTCAATTCGTAAGGCATTAAATAGTCTTGGCATAGCAAAAAAGGGCTTGGCTAACAATATTCGGGTTGATGGTAAGAAGGTGAAGGTGATCTTTTTTGAGCCTGAGCTAATAGAGAAGCGCCTTAGAGAATTTGTCGTTGAATATGGCCAGGAGGGTGTAACTATTGGTGCGCTTGTAACGGCTGGGTTGTCTAATTCTGGTGGGGGTTCAAAACAGCAAACATTAGATGCTACCCCCCTGGGGGTAAAAGGCGTTCCAGACGTTCCACCCGTACCAAAAAACAGCACTTCAGGTGTAGATCTATCAGCTGCTAAGAGTACTGTTTGGTGTTTTAAGCAGATTTCTCCCGCTGAGCTTTGTGATGGTGCAAGTTGCGGGCGTGCTTTTGCTGTTGAGTATGTGCTTACAGATCCATGTGGCGATGTATTGCGTCGTTGTAAGCGTTGTTTTGATAGTTTGAAAAAGACTTTTGTGAATGCTGAGTGGGTTCAATCGGAGGTTGTTTAGTTGACGGGGTGTCGTAGACAATCTGTTCTGTACTGCCATGATTGCGGCTTGCCTTTTCGTTATTCGGGCTGGGCACGTAAGCGGCTTTGTCCTAAGTGTGCTGAAGTACATAATCAGCAATCATGTGCTAAAAATAAGCTTGGTCAGAGACAACGGTATTTAAAGGCTAAAATGACTCCGATGAAACCTGTGTTTGTTAAGGATCAGGGCAGTTTAACCCGTTCCATATCTTGCAACACAGAGGCCGACTAATACTTTAGAGGTATGTTACTTGTGCTGTGTGTTTGTTTTCGCCAATTCCTAAGAAAGGCTTGGTTGTAAAATAAGTTATATGATACTCACACTTGGTTGGTACTTTAACAAGTCGGTCTTTATCCATTTCTTTGGGGTTTGTTGTTAATCCAGGTATAAGTGTTTCTGCAAATGTGGGTTGTTCCTGTTTCCATTTCGCATGTTTACGTTTATATTCCTCATCCGACTCGCCTATTTTTTGTAACGGTATAGGTGCACGTTTTTGAGTGATGTGTTTTACTGCGTGATCAAATATGTGGTTGATTACTTTTTGGCATAATTCTTGGATTGTGGTTTCATCTTTGCAGTTTAGGGTGTCGGTTATAAAGGGGCTGGTTAATGAGAAATTGAATTCGCCGTTGTTTTCGGTTTCGTTTATTTCGTTTTCAATCATGAAATATAGTTTACCGCCCAGTTTTAGATAGATTTGTTCTTCGCCATCGGTTACAGCTTGTTTGATTGTTTTTGTTTCCCAAGGTTGTGTTTCTTGCGGCATGATTGACCACAGATATATTTTTGGTTGTTGATTTATAAAGTTATATTGCGTAATCCGATATTGGGTGTGTTTTGCTTGCAATGGGTGTTATGTAGTTATACCCCTTGTAACCGTGGGGTCTCACACTAAATTTATAACACCGTTATAATTTGTTTAGTTAGCTGATTGCGTTGGTTTCAGAACATGTTTTTAGATTGTCTGTTAAAACTAGACGGACAGATAAAGGCCATTCTTGCGTTTGTTCTCGGTGTAAAAGTGAATTGGTGCTCGGTGAAACATACATCCGTGCAGGCTATCATGACAACAGCCGAATCTATCATAAAACTTGTTTTGAATCCATGCTGATTTAGTTATGTTGCTGTATATCAGGTGATGCCTGATTTGTCTGAGGTTGAGTATGCTGAGTTGAAGCGTGATATTTCTGAGCGCGGCATACAAGTACCAGTAGAATATGACGAATCGGGCAACATTCTTGATGGTCATCACCGTGTAAAAATTGCTAAAGAACTGGGAATACCTGATAAAGACATACCCAAAGTAATCAAGGCGGGTCTGAGCGAACAAGAAAAGTTTACTCACGCAAGACAACTCAACTTAGCGCGGAGACACTTAACATTAGAACAACGAAAACTTGTAGCGGCTAATATGTGGGTTGCAGACCCAACTTTAAGTGTAAATAAAGTTGCAGAAGAAAAAGTTAGATAGAAAAACTGCAACCGCTATTAGAAATGATTTAATCAGTGTTGGGGAAATCCCCAACGTTAAAGTCACTGATTCTTTGGGGCGTGTTCAGCCAAGACAACGCAAACCCATTACGGTATTTAATCCTACCCCTCAAGAAGCAAAAGCACTGCTTATTCCTGCGGTTATTGATAAAGTTGTTTCGGGTGAGGCTAAGTCTTTATCTGCCGCTATGATTCAGGTTCGACGTGAAAATATACCTACAGTAGCGCCTAAGATGCCCTCTGGTAAGTTTGAGGTTATCTATGCTGACCCGCCCTACCGATATAAGCAGGGTACTGTTGATGTTAGCCGGGAAATTGAGAATCAATACCCCACTATGACCCTTGAAGACATTTACATGTTATAACAGTGTTATATTTTGTAATCTTGTAGTGGGTCTTAAGTGGCTGTGGTATGTGTGTCTAGTTAAATGTAAAGTGAAAGATTTACATATGTAAAGGTACATGTTGTGTTTGCGGGGTATGACGGCTTTTGGGCTGACTGTATCCCGCTCTCTAGAGAAGAAGTTGAATAATATGTGTACACTGAGTTTAGGTTGCTTTAGGTTGGGAGGCTGCTGAATATTGTTTGCAGAAGCACCGCCCGTATCGTATGTTTTTCGTAATATATACGCCCTATTTCTGAAAAGAAATGTCTCACCCTATCAGGAGTCCTTAGCTGGGTGCGGCTCGTTGTATGCTGAGATGTTTCCGTATGCTGTGGAGGCTGTTAGGTAATGGCTTCGGTTGTTGAGTTGCAGGCGCAGTTAGCAGCGGCTCAAAGCGCTCTTAATGCTGGTCAGATTACTCAGTCGCAGTATAATGAGTTTTACTACCGCCAGACGGTGTTGATTGCTGAGGCTAAGCAGCGTGAGGGCACAGCTGCCTCTCCCTTGCCCTATGACCCTACTTTTGATGGCCCTCGTACAGGTGTCACCCCTGGCATAGGCACCACAACCGGCGGCCAGCCGTCTGGAAATTGGACGCGGGTTCCAGGCGGAGGAGGGTTTACTTTGGATTATTATCAGGGTGAACGTGATAATCTGTCCTATCTGTTAGCGCATGGGAATATTTCCAGAGAAGAATACGACATTCGCTATGACGAATATACTCGGCTGATGGAACAACAAGGTTATAGTGAGCCTGTGCCGGAGCGTAGCGCCAGCGTAG
Source organism: Nitrososphaerota archaeon (assembly GCA_031256395.1). Lineage (GTDB taxonomy): Archaea > Thermoproteota > Bathyarchaeia > Bathyarchaeales > Bathycorpusculaceae > Bathycorpusculum. Next base: position 20,808 of record JAIRQQ010000050.1, on the reverse strand, counting down.
TGGCCTATGAGTTATTAGCCGCTAAAACATCCAGCGGTGGTGCAGGGTTTAATCCCTATGAGATTGTTGAAAACAATAGTCAAGATCGTGGTCTGTATCTGTATCCTAAAAATTATTCGCCTGAGGTACAGGCATTAAAAAATGAGTTGCTGGAAACTCCTGAGGGTCAAAAGATTGTTGAGCAAAATAAGGCGGGTGTGCAAAATTATAATCCTCTTGAGAGTTTCATTAATCGGGTTGATGATTATAATTTATATGGGGTTCCCGCATCGGGCACAGCTCCTATAGGGGGTAATGTGTTTGGGACGCCGGATGTTTTGAATATCAATAATGCTTTTGGCCTCGGCACCCGTATGGAAGCACAAAGAATTACTGCGCAGGATACAAAATATCAACAATGGGTCAACGAGGGAAAGTTAGATCAATCCGAGTATGATGCTTGGCGTGCTAATGCAGACGAGTATCTTGATGTGTTGTCGGGAAATGATCAGATCCTAAAGGATGCTTATAGGGATTATCGGACTCGTGAACGTATTACTAATACGGTTAATTTGGCGGCATTTCTTGCGGCGCCAGTTATGGCGGGCACTATGAGCATCCCTAGTTTAGTTACTGCCGCAGGTCTTTCTGTTGGTGTGGATAGTGTTTTTCGGTATTTAGATACGGGTGGTGTTATGCGTCCGGAGGAGTTTTTGTTTTCTGCCAGCAAAGGCATATTCTTCGCAGGCGCAGCAAGTGCAGTCATAAAAGGCACTGGTTACGTTTTAGCCAGAACAGGCGGGTATTTGGTAACTAAAAGTGGAGCAGTTATTGATGAATCGTTTAGGTTACTCGATGTGGCATACCCCCGAATCTATGCGACAGGTAAAATACTAAAGACTACTAGTGATTTGGTTTTATTCGGTAGAGGTGTTAGTGGTGCTCTTGCACGTGCGGGTGTAATGTCTGGGTTTGGTGGTGGGGTTGGTTATGTTACTTCTGGGGGCAACTTGAAGTCTGCCGCTTTATCTGCGGGGTTAGCTGGCGGTTTAAGTTTAGGGTTTGAAGCCGCTTCTGCAGGTGTTGGACGTGTACTTAACTGGCGCAGTTCCCACTCACAAGCAAATTTGCAGGCGCGTGGAGATAGAATTTTTGGATCACAAAACGGTGCTAGAAACCAAAACACAAACAGCGGATCCACGAGTTTACTTACTTCAGAAGGCGCAGCACAAACAGGCGCCACAACAAAAGGAACAACCACACTAATCCCCAAAGCAGACACCACGATCAACTTACCTTCCAGAGGCGGTGATGTTAATCCTGTGGATCCCTGGAGTAAAACAGGCCTCCAAACGCTGGGCATACCGATTGTTAATGATCTGTTGCTGGCAAGTAATATTGCACCTGGGCGGTTAGTTACGGGTACTGTCAACACCTATAGACCTGGCATTCTGGGCAGTGCATGGCCTCAAACCGTTAAGCCGCAATTTGAAGTATCACCCACACGTAACATGTACACTGAGTTAACCGAATCAACCTCCATGCACACCAACTTAGTTAAGGAAGATACTTCCCCGTTAACTCAACTAAGAGACCAATATACAGAAACTCCTTATGATAGGGTGTCAAAAAATGAAGTTCCAGATATACTACCAGAGTTTACGGGTAAGGATACGCATTTAGAGAGTAAACCGCAGCTACCCGATACACCCAAAACAGACGGGCCACCAGCAGACACAACAACACCCACTAAACCAGCCGCAAATCTGCCCTTATTCTTTGGAAAGGGAACAAACCTAAGAGCAATGCCAAACCATCTAGCCAATACACAAACCAATATACCCACAACCGATTTACCCTCATTTATTGGAACAAAAGCAGGTTTACGAGCAGTTCCTAATTATCAGTTACCCACCACAGGTGTATCTCAAGGTTTACCTTGGTATGTCGGCATAGGCACAACGCTAAAACCAGTATCAACAGGCGGAGGAATCAGCGGGTTATATAATCCTGTAAAAACCTCACTACCCATAGTGGGCGGTTTACCGCCATTATTTAGAGCACCTCCTAAGTCTGTGACCATCTTTGGCGACTCAAAATATAACATACCGGAGATGCTAAAACGCATAAACGAAGCCAACCGCCCCAAACCAGCCGAGAAAAGCAATAAGCGCCGTAAAACTGAAATTACTCCTGAAGACGAAGCTGCACTTAACCACTGGAGCCAAATGTATGAATTTGGTGACATGATTTTAGCTCAAATTAGACCTCAACCACAGACAACAGCTAAAACAGAAACCCAAGCCCTAGACTTAACCCGAACGTCTGTCCGTGATCTGGAAGCTTTTTTGCCGCCCTATGCGCGGAGTTTATGGAAAGGCAAACACCCCAGCCGCGTTACAGGCGATATTTCATATATGAACCGCGTAAACATGCCCCCTAACCCTCTGGATCAGCCGCGTGTACAGATGGGGAAACAGCCGCAGATGATTGAGAGCTATCAGATGCGAAGATTAAGAGCCATGATAAACGCACCCAATGCTCCAGCCATAAACGCGCAGGAAAACACACGAATCATTAGTCGAACTGAATCTCAAACGCGATCAACACAAAACCAAAGACAAACATTAACGCAGACATCAACACAGGCCGCGGCTGGAAGGACACAAAGCCGTAATGCCGCAATTGCCGCAGGTGTGTTATCTTCAACTTTAACCGATAGGAGACAATCACCCGCAAGAATTGCTAGTATGTATCCGCAGCAGGAAAGGCAAGATGAAGCATTTATCACAATACCTGCTTCTTCTGTGTCAACGGCTGTGGATACTACTTTTGATGTGTCGCAGTTATTTGATGTTCCGCAGCTGCAGGCAATGGATGTACCCCAGGTGCAAGAGACAGAGACACCTTTAGTTCCTATTTTGGATACACCAAATAATCCGTTTATGCCTGCTAGAGCTGATTCGACTGGCATGGGCGGGTCTGCGTCGGGGCGAACACAGAATAATTTCAGAGTACCAAGCCCATCACCCTGGCTTCCCGGTATTCCAGGCGGGTCCAGCCAGAAACCATTCAGTTCCAGACGTGGTCATGTAACTAAGAAAACTCATGCCATACCTACACCTGATAAACTGTTAAGCCAAGTCCTTGGTTTCGGTTCAAAACGCACAACCCGATCATCCCGATCTACAAGTTCGCGTCGCACAAAAAAGGCAACAAGCAAACGTTCAACTACGCGCAAAAAATCGACTGGTCAAAACAGCAGAAAAACCCGCAGGCTGCGCCTCTAAATGACACCGTACTTTTACACCAAAAACATAGGGGTAATTGCATACAAACCCCTCAACCTTTCTACAAGGATATGGGCCAAGTTTTTGACATCTGCACAGGGGAATCTGTGATGGAGGTGCCTGACGTTTACATGATGCCTTTTTTCATACCTGAGTTCATACTCTGGGAAGGCAACATATACTATGACCGAACCGCCCGATGCGTACCGATTGTAAATTACTGGTGCTTTGTACACTGGGACCAAATCTAAAGTCCCAAGGCATTTTGCGTTTATGTTTCTTTATTCCTTCATTGTCTCCACTTCTCATTTAAACAAACTTAGAGTTGTAAGCTCGTTTTAACATCAATTTTAAGAAAAGGAGCGCGCTTCTTCCTTGTTTACAAATATAATTAATTAATATCTGTAGTGGAACCGGTGGAAATGATGGAACTCCCTTACCTGTCCAAGTTTCCTTTACGATCTTAACAGTCCGTTTGGTTGATTGTTTGTTTTGTTGGGCTTCTGGTCATTTGTTCATCCTTTCTTCTTGTTTAACTATACCTTAATTTACAGTTAAATAACGATGTTTTTAGAGAAAAGGAGGCATAATTCAGGTTTCTTTTTCTTCTAAGTAATTAATATATATACCCCGAAATGAGAAAAAGTGCAGTTTTAGGTATACATGGCTAAGATACTGAACAAACCGGTCTATTATGATGTGTGGACGGGTATAGCTGGTCATACACACTAAGCACATAGGCACCCCAGTGAGTTAGCTGATAATACCAGGTATGCTTGCCATGTTTCTTATACACAGTAACCAAACGCCATACCTTAAGCCTCCAAACACACCCCCTCAAATAATCATTACAGGGTTTATAGAACCACTTACGGCCAACCATGCCCTTTTGTTTTAGCAGTTTTAATACTGCTATGCAGTAGCCGTCAAGACTGCGAATTGTCACCCCTGCCTTTGAATGCAACAACATGTCTCGCATTAGCGGCGTTAATTCTTTAGCGATTGGTTCTGTCTGGATAAGTTTATTTTGTTCTTTGTTTGATTGTTTTTTTGCTTGTTGGAGTTGAAAGCGGCATTTGCAGTCTTTGCATAGGTAGCGTTGTTTGCCGCGAGTTAAACCAGCTTTAACGGTGTGCTCAGAACTGCATTTTTTGCATCTCACGTCAGCTTTTGCTCCGGTAATATTGTATGTTCGTTTGTTGTTTATGGGATGGTTTTAGGTACTGTGTTGTTTGGGTGAATGTGTTTTTGGTTTCTTCGCGTATGTATGTGTGGGCGTATTGTTCGGCTTTGGTTGTGGTTTGGAAGTAGTATCGGCAGTTATTGCAGAGGTATCTTTGGCGTTTTGCTTGTGTTAAACCGGCTTTGACTGTGTTGTTTGTTCTACATCGTGGACAATTAACCATAAAAACACCTATAAACTAAACATATGTGCAGGTCTATATATGCATTATATATACATGTAACTGGAAAACAAAAAGAACATCTATAGTGTAGGGTGGTGTTATGCTGTTTGTGTTTTCTTAGGCGTAAAGTTGCCCTGGGTTTGTTGGAAATGTCTGCGGCATAACAAAACTTTATTTTTACGCTTACTCCAGATTTTACCTGGAATTTTCTGTCCACACACCACACATAACCGCAAACAGCTCCCCGACCCGCGAGGTTTAGGCACTCTGGGATAACGATTCACACAACCGCCTCATTGCAACAACAACCTGCTGTCGCACCTTTAAACATGCTTAACCAATAAACCTCAACAATAACTATGTTAGTTATTTATTTATTTAGTTAGATGGGTGATGCTGTTCCTACTCGGCCTCAGCGTTTACTGATGTATGACTTGCTAATAAGGGGTTGCTGGGGTTTCACAGGCTCTCTTCACCCAGTTAGTTATGGGCGGCTGGGGATTTAAGGTGCTCTATTGTTGAAGTCAATACAGATTCACATTTGTTTAGGTGTCTAGTTATTAGACGGTTTATTTACTCATTTGTCCAACGAATTGGTATGTTGTTTGTTGGTTGTTTAGTTATTGGACGGTTTGTTCGTACACTTAGCATTAAATCAAACAGTGTGTTATAGGGTTATGACGGTGGTGTGGTGGGAGATTTCACCTATTCACCTAACAGACATATTAAGCTCCCATCAAGGGCACTGGATTTGGCAGTCTTCCCTTCCCCTTTGCTCCACCCTGCCAAAGCCAGTGTCACAACCACCCTTGACCAGTATTTTGAAAACGATTGTGTGCACTAAAATGAAAAAATTGTTTTCAACATACCTAACCAAATTTAACAGCACGATGGACAAACACCTTTTCAAGGCTTAATTGATTCTTATTTTGCGATTAAAGCTTGTTTTGGGGTTTTTATCTGTTGCTGGACATTGCTGGACAACCCTGGACAAAACACTAATGTCCAGCGACTCAGCCTCAGAAACAGAAACAGAAACAGAGGCTAAATCTGCCTTGTTTTCAATGCTGGACAAAACACCCGATTAAAGACTGTTTAAGGCTGGAAAAAGTGAAACATAAAGAAATACCGACAGCCTTTTAAGACGTAATCAATTATTGATATACTGCGAGTAAGTCCTGCCGAAACGATGACGCCTGCATTAGTGGGTTAGGAGAAGTAGGCTAGGGGTCGCTTATTTTATCACGAGGATACACAAACAAGCGTACTTTATCTTTTATGAGGTTCACATAAAAGTCATTTTTATGTTCGTATTTTTGGAAATATGCCCCAGCGATTGCATCTGCGGCTTGTAAACCGGGGTCAGATATTGAATTAACATGAAATAAAGACATACGATCGGGCGACAGATTAGTGCCTTTTTCAGTTAATAGGCCCTTGGTTGTTTCTCTAACATAGTTGTTGAATTCTTCTATTTTCCATTTTGAGAGGTTTCTGTCAAAGGTTATGTTGACTTTTTTATGTTCTATGAGTTGGGGTTGTATGGAGTGTAGGATGTTGCGAGTTACCAGTAAAATGTTGAGTCTTGCAAGGTCTCCTCTTAGTTTGTTGGGTATTCGGTTTTTTTCCACAACTACCACATTGACGCTTAAGTCACAGACATTGATTTTTTGCAGGGTGTATTGTCGGCATTCTTGGTTCATAAGTGCAAATTTTAATTCATTATTACTGCAATGGTAGCTCTTTTTTCGATGCAGAACTCGCAGAGTTCTTGTCATTTCTGTTTGCAGCTGTGTTGGTGATTCACATTCGATGTATGCGATTATGAAAAATTTTGTTGAAGTTTCGCTAAATCCTAAATTGCCTGATTCGTCAACGTAGACATGCACTATTACTTGCCTCTAACTGCATAGGGGGTGTGTAAGTTAAGGAGCGGCTTAATTTAAGCCGCCCAATATTTATATATTTATATATTTATATATCGAACGAACTGTAGAGGCACACAACCGCACTATTCACCCGCATAAAAAGCTCGTTACGCAACTAATGTCTGTGCAGATGCTAAAAACTCGGCCAATAACAAAACGAGAACGCGTTATAAATGGGGAGAGGGTATTAGTCTTACTTTTTAGGTGAATATACCGGAATCATTTTTGCGGCTACATTGCGCAGTTCAGGGCATTCAGACTCAACTAAAGCACGAAATCTAATCACTGAGGTACAAAGCTCACAAGCAGTATACCCTTGTTGAAGACCTTCCGGCTCAGACACTTCTTCTAATACGATCGTGGGTTCTGTTACCTCAGGATTATGGGCGCAAAAAGGACACATATCGGATTTACGTAAATCTTCTGCTCTGTTTAGAACTTTTTCAAGATGTTCAAGATAACTCATAAACTTCCCCTTATTACTTTACACTGTAGTAATCTATATTCTGCTATAATATATAAATCTAGTTTAGTCTGATACAAACGGGGGGGGTTGAAGAAACAAAAAACTAACTCTGCAAACATTTATCATATAAACATTAAAAAATATGGGCTTGTTTTTGGCTGTGTTAATGTTGACGTATAACAAGACCACACATAGTTTTACTCGATAATAAAACGGAACGGTTGGAACGCTTGGAACGGGTTATAAATGGGGGTACCCAAAAAGAGAAAGTGTCAAGGATTGCTTGACTCTGCTTTTTGTTTCTTAGATGGTGTGTACATACAATGTTGTGGTAAAGCTGCAAGTTCAGCTAAACGTATCTCTAACGTTTCATGTATTAGGTGCTGTATCCATACTTCAACTGTTGGAAAGCCGCCGTCCACTTGACAAGCCTTTTGAGCTAACTGAAAATCATTAACAGATATGCTTATGCTCAAGTGTAGCGGGCCTTGTTCACTCATAAGTGTCCCTCTGTTTTTTGACTGCTACTTTTGCGGCGAATTCTTCACGAGTGCCATATCTTTCAATAAATTGTTCTGCATAGTTGGTGCCTGTCCGCTCATCAATTTCTACCCAGTCCGCGTAAGAAGCATCATATATTTCAACCGGTTCTAATTTTTCAACCATTTTATTTTTAACCTTCATTTACACCAATTTTTATATATTATCAGCACAACTACACACAGTATTAATTCAAATAAACTACACTATCAAAAATCAACAGAAAAAACAAATTATGCTACAATACAATATTTTTACTATTTAATACCATCACCTCTTCAAGCAATGACAAACCTGCTAATGTCAACACCAAAAGCATAACCCAAACCCCTGATAAAACAAAAATCCGTTTTCTAATTTTTCTCACAAAAAACACGATGCTGTCTCCTATTGATTATATTTAGAAAAAGAAGCAAAACAATACCGATTGGGAACTGGGACATAAAACACTTTGTTGTAGCCTACCTTAACACACAAACAGCATCCAAACAATCTCACCCCTTGACAACAGGCTTAATTGTCAGAGGCTGCTACACCTATTTGATGTTTGAGATTAAACCACTCTGCAAATCCGATTATGATTTTGCTGTAGAGTTAGCCAATACTATGGATTGGCACATGGCCGCTGAGGATTTCATCTTTATGGATTCTTTGGAGCCTGAGGGTTGTTTTCTTCTACGCGATGACACAAACCCTGTCGGTATAGCGACCTGTATCAGCTATGGCAAAATCGGCTGGTTTGGCAACCTAGTTATCAGAAAAGAATCCCGCAAAAAAGGCGCCGGAAGCGCCCTTGTTAGTCACGCAATAAACTATCTGCGCCAAAAAGGCGTAGAAACAATTGGCCTCTATGCCTACCCCTATCTGGTACCCTTCTACACCAAATTAGGCTTTAGATCAAACATCAATTTCTCAGTGCTCCACAACCCCCATCTTTCTCCTATAAGCACCAAACCATTACCCACCATCAAAAAATCAGATCTGCTCTCCATAGTCCGATTTGACCAAGCCTTTTTTGGCGGCAACCGAAAAAAACTACTCCAATCCATCATACTAGACCCCAACAACACAAGTTGCTGCATATCACAAGATGATCAAATCTTGGGCTATGTTGCAGCTACAGTTTATGAGAAAGCCGCCTGGATTGGACCCCTAATCTGCCAATCCCAAAGACCCGATATAGCTGTTGCACTTGTTAACTCGGTGCTAAGCAAACTAGCAACCAAACATGTGTACACAGTGATCCCTCAAGATTCTGCTCTGGCTGAATTATTTTTTAGTGCTGGGTTTAGCGAAGACTTTTTTGTAACAAGAATGTTTTTAGGACAAACAAGTACAAAAAATTGTATATACTTGACTGAATCATTAGAACGAGGATAATTTATGGACGATGATCCCAGCTTATTTTTACTCACAGATTTTTTAGCAGCCTCCTATCCAACAATCCAAACCATTGTTAGGGGCGCCTTCGCACAAAAAGGCCAAAACAAAAACCGCAAAATCACCCTATTCCAATACATAAACGACAAAAAAATCTCAGTGCCCTTTGAGGACGAACACTTCTATCTCCGTGGATCTGTCGAATACGCCAATCCGCAGCTAACCGTTGAAGAGGTGCAGGGTATTATTGCAACTCGTCTGCTTGCAGCTTGCGCTAATTACTACTTCGAACACGACCTTCACATACCCACAAAAGAAGACACCCAAAAAATCTCAGAAGCCCTAAAAAAGCCTCCCCAGGGCTATATTGTGCCATTTTTGCTAAACACTGATGATGTTGAGCTTGACCGCTACTCTATGAATCCGCTACGACAATCGATTTTAGATAGTGGCCAAAGTGCGATTCCTGCTGCAAACGCCACCACTGAGGGCCTAAAAATCGATGCGGATTATGCCAAAAAATATAGCGGATCATTGATTTCAAAAAAAGAAACCGAACTAATCACCGAGACACTCAACTCAAACAACACTTCATATCTTGATTTTGTAGACTCAGTCAAGTATCATCAATTATCTGAGCTCTCGGCGTTTTTTAACATAGATCTCTCCCTATACAGTTTGCGTATGCCCCTCTCTACTCTAAAAGCTGAGGACAAAACGGGGTTGCTTCACTACATAATAAGCCAAAGCAACCATGACTACACCTCTGTGGAGCAGGCCTACACTTGTATGGGTCGAAGCATGAATAAACGCACCACCCTTCTAACGGTACCTCACTCCAAAAAGGGCTATGGTTCTAAGCGTGCGGCACGAGGCAAACTGCATTTTGAAAACAACAAATTCCATGACGCCACCATCACATACAAAACAACCCCTCTCTATCCAAATGACATAGACCCCCAAGACATAGCCGTAGCAGTCTGTGAGGACAAATTTAGTATAGCGGGTGAAAAATTTTCAGAGTATAGCTTTAGTGAAACCGCTTCGTCACCCCAGTTTTTCCTCTACTCTTTGGCTTCTCCTGAGGATGCTGCAATTTGGCACGGCGTAGGCGCGGTGGGCTCCTCTCAGTTGCTACAAAGCTATACTAACGCACGCAACGCCTGCCAAACTGATCACTTTATCAAAGATCTAACCCAAAAATACAACCTAAACCTTGGGGTACCACTGCAATTTAATCTCTCCCCTGAGGGTCTTTGGAGCCACCCCACACATCACAACATCGATGCAAGTATTGGCAGCATCGAAAATCTCTCTGATTTGACGCATCGAGGCATAAAACTCGAATACCTCTCCAACTTTAAATAATCAGGGAACAGCCGTGCCAAGCCTAGACTACTATCTTTTTCGTATAATGCGTCTGCTTAACTATCTGCCCCTAAACCCGCTAAGTCTAGGTAATAAAAAAACAACTTTTCTGGCATACTTTAAAGACTTCGACAAAGTGGCTGCCGTAAGAGTCCTGTTTGGTGACCAAACAACACATGTGCTAAGTAATCTAAAAGTGGAGCTAAGCTGGCTAAACGGCTATATGTATGTAGATGGCAACGACGGGCATCTAGTCATAAGCAAAACCTATCTCCACAGTGGCGATCGAACCGAAATATATCTAGATTTAATTCATGAACTTCGTCATGTGAAGCAATTTATGGCGGGCAAAGAACTCTTTGACCCCCGCTATGCCTATGTGGATCGTCCCACAGAAATTGAAGCCTATCGCTACTGCACAAAAGAAGCCCGACGCCTAGGCTTTAGCGAAGAACGCATCCGAGCTTATTTGCGTACTGAGTGGATGAGCAACCAAGAATTTGAGCGCCTCCTAAGAGCAGTCACCCAATCAGACCCCTAAACTTTCCTGATAAACTCGGAGCATTTTTTGTGCACATATCTCCCACGTAAATTTCTCAGAAACAAACCGACGTCCACGCTCCCCCATTTTTACACGTAAACTAGCATCCCCTAAGAGTTTTAACAAAGCCTCTGCTAACTCCTCTACGTTGCCCCGATTTACCAACAATCCCGTCTCTCCACTCCAAACCGCTTCCTTAACTCCTCCAAGGGCAAACCCCACAACCGGTTTTGCTGATGCTTGAGCTTCAAGAAAAACAATCCCCTGACCCTCATGAAGCGAGGGCAAAACAAACACATCCGCACAATTATACAACAAAGGCAACACCTCATCACTAACCCGGCCCAAAAAAACAAAATTTGCACTCAACCCCGCCGATTTTACTGCTGTCTCAATATTTTCCCGAAGCGGACCCTCCCCTGCAATCACAAACTTGACCTCTGACAGCTGGGCCACCACAACCTTTGCCGCCTCAACCAAAAAGACCAGACCTTTTCTTGCAATCAAACTGCCCACAAAAAGCACACAAAGCCCCGCACCCAACCCAAACCTCTGCCTAGCCGCCTCCATATTTGTGGGTTTGAAGCGCTCAATATCAACCCCATTTGGAACAATTCTAACTTTGGCGCCATCTATATTGTAGTACTGCTGAATTTTCTCAAACGCATACGCCCCAATAGTAACCACCAAATCAGCCTCATGAGCCATCTGATTTTCCAACCCCGCAAGACGCAACATAAACCGATTGGCCACCCTATCTCTAAAACTCAGATACCCACTCCGCTTTGCCTGCTCATACTCATCTGCAAGCGTCCCATGAACAGTATGAATAAACGGCGCCTCAACACCCAACGCATCCAGCTTTCGAGCCACCCCATACCCACTAACCGCATGAGCCTCAAACACATCCCCCTCTAATCGAGCCGCATTTTTTATCAGACTTTGATTAAACCCCCAATTATCCAACGGAAAAACAAAATCCGATGACCGACAAGGAACAATAGACACCCCATCCACAACAACAGCCGACTTAAAACCCGCCTTAGTCCCACAATAAACCCTAACATCAACCCGACCCTCCAACAACCTAGTAGTCTCCATAATACGCCGCTCAACCCCCCCAAAATAAAGATGCGGAGGCTGCGTATTTAGAACCGCCAAACGAAACTCTACCACCACCTATCCACCTCACTACACTGCCACTACTACCCCAACTGTAAGCTAAAGCCACCTATAAACCAACACAATAACAACAAACAAACAACCAACCAACAAACCAACTCCACAACAACAACCCGCCTCAGAATAACTACCCCTCTTAGCTAAATAAACCACAACAACTACAAAAAATTAAGATAATTAAATAAAAACGGATTAGGGTGTTGGACAGATGGGCAACACAGTCCTTTGATAGGTCTCATTTAGCACTTCTGCAATTCCAAGATAGATCGCACTAGCTCCACAGATGACCCCTTCAATGCCTGTGATGGTGCTAAGCCATATTGGATTTCCCAAAAGCTCTCCTGCAGCCAAAAGGAAAAACAACACAAACAAGCTCCCAAACACAAACTGCAATGCACGATTAGCCTTAAGAGTCCCAAAAAACATTGCAAAAGTGAACACTCCCCACATCACAAAGTAGGATGCCATGGCAATTTCTGTGGGTGCAACAAGCCCATTAAATATGGTTAATTTAGGCAAAAGCAACAAACCCACAAGAGACCACCAAAATAGCCCATAAGAACAAAAGGCGACGGTACCAAAGGTGTTACCCTTCCGGTATTCCATGATGCCAACAATTAGTTGTGCCAAGCCGCCGTAGGCCAATCCCATTGCCAAAATCATTGTGTCAAGTGGAAACAAGCCCTCATTATGCAGATTGAGTAGAACAGTGGTTAGACCAAAACCTAAAAGTCCAAGCGGTGCTGGATTAGCCAATTTAGTGCTCATTGTTATTCGCTGTCCGCTTCAACTTATGCATATTTATGCTTTTCTACAGATCTTTCTTTGATTGTCATACTATATAGCAATATTTAGTTTACAGGTTTAGCCGCCAAACCCACTGTTAATTGATAGCACAACTTAAGTGTAAACCTGTAGGAAAAAGAGTTGATGGCAGGGAATTTTCTAAGGCGTTTAGTGCGTTTCTTTTTCTATTTTGTCAAAAAACGCAATCGTTTCCGGAACGGTGGTCACGATTTTGGTTTGAGTATCGGTGAAGGGAACTCTATTTAGATGTTCGGGTTCCTGTTCAAAAGCCTCAAACGCTTCCATATTGGGGGTATCATAAACTGCCCACGCTTGATGTCCCCAGCGGTCAGTCCATACCCCAATAACCTTAATGCCATATTTAGTTGCTAACATATCCACTTTTTTTAGCCAATCCCTGGTTATCTGCAGGTTTTTTGGACTACCTATCGGACAACTCTCGGGGGCATGTGTATAAACCTGTAATATATGCATCTTTTTTTCTCACAGGGTGCTAAATTGTCACTTGCCAGTTTAAACATCTTTCCGAAAAATATAACAAAAAAATAAATAACGAACCCTATATAGAGACAATTAGTTTACATAGCTGGCATTTTGCGATGGGCTGGTTACTTTTTAGATCGACTGGTAATCCATTTTCCGATTTCTATGGTAGAGAATACTATCGCTCCAAACAGTGCGGCTATACCCCAATCGATTAACTCTGGTGTGTGAACACCAAAGATGGACTGGAGACCTGGCACATATAGAATCACTAATTGCAGAGCAAAGGAGCCAAGGATTGCATACCATAAGTACTTGTTTTTGAAGACCCCAACTTTGAACACTGGATACTTTAATGATCTCATAGAGAGCGCTATAACCAGCTCCATAACTATCATAGCAGTTAACAGCTGAGTTCGAGCCGCAAGCAAAGATGCCTCGTTTAGCCAAGGTGTATGCATAAAATATGCTGTTAGTAGCAACGCGGACATAATTGCTGGCATTGCAGTGAGATAGACTTTGACTTCTTTGCTAAAGATGCTCTCTTTAGGTTTACGCGGTTTGCGCTCCATCAGGTCTGGGTCTCCAGGATCCACGCCTAAAGCGATTGCGGGCAACCCATCCGTAACTAGGTTCATCCATAGTAGCTGGACTGCAGTGAGTGCAATTGCGGCACTGCCTATGGCTTCTCTACCCTCAAAGGTAGCGCTTAGCCCTGGATTGAATATATCTGCAAGGTAGGGCACAGCAAGAATAGCTATGAGCATGACAATGATTTCCATGATGTTACATTGCAGCAGATAGGTGAGGTATTTTTTAATGTTCTCAAAAATTTCTCTGCCTTCCCGCACCGCTTTGACAATGCTGACAAAGTTATCATCCGCAAGAACTATATCGGCAGCTTCTTTGGAGACCTCGGTGCCGCTTATACCCATAGCTATACCTATATCACTCATCTTAAGGGCCGGCGCATCGTTGACTCCATCGCCTGTCATCGCGACAACGTGATCTTTTTGTTTCCAAGCTTTGACAATACGCATCTTATCTTCCGGTGAGACCCGCGCATAAATTACCACATTCTCTACGATTTCTGCGAGTTGTTCATCAGTCATTTTTTCAAGTTCTTGTCCAGTTAGCACTTGTGTGTCTGATGTGTTTTCGTCTAAAAGCCCCAGTTCTTTGCCCACTGCTGTGGCGGTGAGTTTGTGATCGCCGGTAATCATGACGACATGTATGCCTGCTTTTTTGCAGGCCGTTATGGCATCTTTGACCTCTGGGCGGGGCGGGTCAATCATGCTTATGATGCCTACAAACACAAAGTCTTTTTCTAGGTCTTCGGTGAATTTTGTATCAGCGGGGAATTCTCTGTAGGCAAATGCAAGATTGCGCAATGCTTGCTGAGCTAGCTCTTCAGTTATCTGGAAGTATTTGGTGTGGTTTTCTTTGGTGAAGGATTCTAGTTTTCCGTTGAGCAAAATTTTGCTACAACGTTCCATAATCATTTCGGGCGCACCTTTCATGTAGGCGATTTGTTTGTCTTTTTTGGTGTGGATGGTGGTCATGCGTTTGCGTTCAGAGGAAAACGGTATTTCGTTTATGCGTGGTTGTTCTTTGTCTATGGTTTGTTTTTGGATGTTTGCTTTTTCAGCAGCGACAATTAATGCGCCTTCGGTGGGATCGCCTTTAACTGTCCATTTGCTTGTTTGGTTGTCTTGGTTGAGTGCGGAGTCGTTACAGAGCACAGCAATTTTGAGCAACTCCTCTAACTCTTTGTGGGGTTCGATTTTTTTGTCGCCAATCTGGAATTCGCCTTTGGGAGCGTAGCCAATACCTGTGACTTTGATGGATTGTTCATTGACATAGATGTTGCGAACCGTCATTTCGCCTTTGGTCATGGTACCTGTTTTGTCACTGCAGATTACACTTGTGCTGCCCAAGGTCTCAACAGCAGGCAGACGTTTGACGATGGCATTGGATTTAGCCATGCGATACATACCAATTGCTAATGCGCCTGTGACGATGGCGGGCAGAGCTTCTGGAACTGCTGCAACTGCCAAGCTAATTGCCCACAAAACCATCTCTATGATGGGTCGTTGCTCAACGACTATGCCAATAATACCCACACTTATAGCAACAGTTAGGGCCAAGATGCCTATTGTTTTGCCTACCCCTGATAGGCGTTTTTCAAGTGGTGTTTGTTCTTGAGGGGCTGTTTGGACCATCTCGGCGATTTTACCAAATTCAGTATCCATGCCTGTGTTGGTTATGATTGCTTTACCTCTGCCATAGACGACAACGGTTCCAGTGAAAACCATATTTTCTCGGTCGTTTAGCTGAGTCTGTTCAGAAAGGGCCATAGTTGATTTCTGTACAGGCGCTGATTCGCCTGTGAGGGCTGATTCATCTGTTTTTAGGGTGAAGGCTTCTATTAGTCGGCCATCTGCTGGCACTCTATCTCCTGCATAGAGCAAAATGATATCGCCGGGTACCAGTTCTGAGGCTGGGATTCGAACTTCTTTGCCCTCACGCAAAACAATAGCAGTTGGGGCTGTCATTTTTTTGAGGGTTTCAACGGCTTTTTCGCTACGATATTCTTGAGTAAATCCCAAGGTTGCACTGGCGATAACAATTATTAGAATGATTGCGGCATCGATCATTTCATTCATGGAGCCTTGATAGATACCAACTCCTACAGAAAGCGCCACTGCAAAGAGCAGAATGATCATAAGTATATCTGTGAATTGTTCCAAGAGGATTTTGAGGGGTGATTTGCGTTTTTCTTTTCTGAGTTCGTTGGGTCCATATGTTATTAGGCGTTGTTTTGCCTCTTGGGCTGTTAGTCCGTTGCTGTTTGTTTTTAGTTCATCTGCTGTTGCTTCTGTGGTTTTGCTGTGCCAGAGTTTAACCAATTTTTCTCTTGCTTCCTGCGATACTCACATTTATGGTGTGATACTATTTAGGCTTTAACACCTTTTAGTGTTTAACGAATAATTTTGTTCTGTCATTTTAAAAAAAGATAAAAAAATCATGTTAAATCGGATGATGTTTAAAATATTTAGTTTGAAGAGTTATTAAACGGTGTTTATGTTTTTAACCTTGGCTTCTTCGGATTTATTATAACCTTAACACAAAAAATGTACTAATACATTCAATCAAACATAACCTCTGGATGTCGTCGACGATAATCTTTGCTGTGCACATAGAGTGAAACAACCCCAATTGCAAGCACAATAAGGCTCAATGCATAAAGGGCCCAAGCAAAAATTGATCCATAACCCGCAATCTGGTTTTGCCAATCCCAAGGAAAATCGCCCTGATTTTGAAGGGGCCAAGCTCCCACAACAACATAGAAAAACCCAAAGACTGTCAAAAGCATGGCGGTATGGCGACTCTCAGGCGTTAGAGCACGCAACCCGCCTAGGGTGTCTTTGCAGAGCAGAACTGTGCCAATCAGAAGTGCTGGCAGACTTGTGATAAAGAATAGGGGGTTAATTGCACTTCGGAGTATGAGTGCTTGAACACTAAACGGGGCAATATTGAATGTATCACGGCCCCAGTCTGTGGGTGCCCAACCGCTTGTTATCACAGTTGCAAGATAGAATGTACCATAAGCTGCCAAAAGCAGACCCAGAGATACTCGGTGCTTAGCTATATAGTCCGCTATACGGTGCAGAGGCGTGGTTTGGTTCATGTACAGACTGCCTTGCTATTCTAAGCGGTTTTTCCATATATTGTTTTTCAGCATCTAGCAAGCGCTTGAATTGTAGGTTGAAAATCTGTTGCTTGTAGTCTCCTGTTGGTGTATCTAAAGTTCTGTGCAAAATCTCTCTTGGTTGCAATTGTGGGGGTGTCTTGATTTTGTGTTAATTGTTGTTGTTTTTTGGTCATTAATGTGTTGGTTGTTCTGTGTATTGTAAGTTTTTATCAATAGTTGGGTCCTTTCTCACTAAAGGTTAAAATATTTAATTTTTGTGAGCTTTAGCAATACACGGAGATTTAAACATGTCAAGAGCGGTAGGCGAAGAGTTAGAAATTTGCACCTGTCCTTTGGTGTGTTGTGTTGGATTTTTAATGCAGGTGTATTTGAAATGAGTAGTTTAGATGATGATTTAGATGCGCAATTACGGCAATTAATGTATAAAATCGAGTTTATGATTGGTAAAGTTGGCCGCTATGGCGCGTATTGTGTGGATGAATTTCGTAAAGTTGATAAAACTAATCTAGTTCCTGAACACATAGATGAAATCGATACTATAGTGAGCGGCTTGTCTGAGGTTTTTCCATCGTTTGATCCAACTTATGGACTTGTTGCCAGCATAACCTCAACAATATCTGATGTGCTATATTTCCCAAAGCGAGAGCTACATGCTGATTTAGCTCCTGAGCAGCATGCACGAAAACTAGGAGAATTCATTGCACTTATAAAAAAGATAACTAAACTGGATAAAATCATAAAATTCAAACTTTTAAAAATTACCGATGCCGCTGAAATATTTAACACCAAACTCCAAACAATACTTCCCAATGCTCAGGAATTTGCCTATGAAGATCTGAATTTCCAAAACATTGAATCATTTATAAATCAAATCGAGCAGCAAATTGCCGAACTAAGCGCAAAGCTTCAGGAATTCCAAAATAATTTTGTTCCAAGCGAGTATACTGAGAACTATGCTTTTGAGTTTGAGTTTGGACAAATTTCTGTTATACTGCATGAATTATTTGAGGCTGAAAGCAAGGGACGCGCACGTTCCGGTAGTCCAAGTGCACTATATGGCCGAATCCAAGAATATTTAAAGACCATACACGAAGAGACCCTCGAAGTTTTGGCTGTAAAAAAGTTTGTAGGCGAAGCCAATAAAATCCATCTGGAAAAAACATTTGATGATCTTTGGAACTCACTAAGCGATATACGAAACGAAATAGATAGTGCAGAAACTACTTATCATGACAAAAAAAGCATAGACACAACAGCGATTACTAAATCCTTAACAACTGCAAACGATATCAGCGCCGAAATTTCCATCCAAGTACGAGATCTTAAAAAAATTGATCTCCAATTAAGACCCCCGCTCAAAGATATAAACCGCGGTTCAGATGTTGACGAAGCCCTCAAAAAAATCGATTCACGTCTATCTTCTGTTAGATCAGCCAATAACCTGATAAAAGATAACTTGGACGATATCGAAAAAATCGTGCAGGGCTGGGTCATCAAATATCCAATCCCAGTCTAACCTTTTGTCTCCCTTTCTTCTTCTAACTTGTAGTTCCAAAAAACTGGTTACCTACTTTTTATTGTCCTCACTACTGCTTATCCCCTGTTTTAATTATTGGCAAATGTCAAATAATGCCCAAAAAAGTGACTGGTTAGAGCTTGGAAAAGTTTTTATTGACCCATCTATAGTTTATGACCCGGTATCTCGATGTTCTCTTTAGTAGTGGTAATGTTGACGTTGCAAGAGATATTCAATAATTTCCTAAGCACGGTCGCAAAAGCGCTACCTGGTATAATTGGCGCCATCATCATAGTTGTCATCGGCATTATCGTAGGCTGGTTCGTAGGTAAAGTTGTTAACAAAATAATTGATCAAACTGTAGAGCGAAACTTTGATAGAAGCGAAATAGGACGGACTCTGAGAGGTTCAGGGTTTGATTTATCTAACTTTGTAGGTAATCTTCTCTACGCTTTTGTTATTGTGCTAGCTATAACTATTGCAGTTGGTGTGATAAACCTCCCCGGTGCTACAGGTGAATTCATCTCTCAGATCGCGGCATATCTTCCTCGACTCATAGGCGGCATTCTTGTCATAGTTCTAGGTATTGTGCTTGTGGATTTCTTAGCTCAACTTGTGGGCCGTATAATTCGACCCATGTTTGGACCAAGTAAAGCTGAAATCGCTGATATGCTTAAAAATCTCTTGTTCATCGGACTTGTTGCCATAATCTTAAACATTGCTTTCGAACTGTTGCTGTTTACCGCTGGAGACTTGGTGTATTCACTCATAATCGGCTTTGTTATTATCGGTGTAGGTATAATTCTAACCGACGGGCTGATTAAATCAATAACTGAGGAGCATACAGAATTTCTCCCTATTGCTGGCTATGCAAAATTCATCCTATACACAATCTTTCTGCTCATCGGTACTGGCGCAATCTTTTCCACCTTTAGCGGAGTAACTGGTATAATCAGTACAATCGCTTGGGGTTTTGCAATCGCATTAGCAATCGTTCTGGTTCCAATTGTCTACGCTTTAGCTAAACGGATGCAGTCAGCAGTTCAATAGCCTACTCTCTTTCTTTTTTTATTTGAATGCTAAACCAATCATTAATACAGCTGGGTGCTTACCTATTATTTGTTGATATTGCATAGCGTTGAGTGGGCGCTGTATTTGTTAAATAAATCCAAGCATTTTGAAGCTTTTTTGGTGTGTTAATGTTGAGGTGATTAAGTCTATGTATTGGAATAAATCAAGTGGCACTGGTCATCCCGAGTGGTTTTGTAGAGTTTCTATGTAGGTTACTCAATCTGGCTGTGTGACTATTTTTTTGGTTTTTTAGGTTTAAACGATGGCAATTTAGCGCTAATTTTATTGAATATGTTGCTTGCTGCTTGGCGTTGTTTTTTGATGAATGGTAAGCCGTCCATGTATATGCCGATTTCGCGTATTGCAGTTGGTAGCAAGGTTACTGCAAATACAACCAGCCAGTGGGCGCCGTTAATAGCCGAAAGACCAAAGAGCTCTCTAATTGGCAATATGACAAATATGGCAAACGTTATGATCATAGCCACGGCGCTTCCAACTAGGGGTTTATTGTTTTTGATTGGGGTTTTAAAGGCCGACTTTGAACTGCGTATATGGAACACATGTACTATTGAGGTCAAGCCGGTAATCAGAAATGCCATAGTCTGACCCAACATATGCGAGGGAGCCTCTGCACCTGGCAAAACAACAAACGCACCAACATAGTAGCCTATCAAGACAGCAACTGAGCAGGCAATGGTCTGGCGAAGAATCAAATATAGTAGTTCGTCACTAAAGAAGCTCTCATTGCGCTTTATGGGCTTTTTATCCATCAACTTGGGATCAAATTCCTCACGGGAAAGATTAATACCCGGAATACCATCGCCCACCAAGTTAATCAACAACAACATAACCGGGGTTAGCAAAATACCCCAGCCAGCTATCTGCGCAAAAATCATGATGATAATCTCACTCAGGTTACAGACCAGCAAAAAGTTGATTATTTTTTTGATGTTGGCATAGACATTTCGGCCCTCACCAACAGCCTCAACAATAGTTGCAAAATTATCATCAACTAGGATCATATCTGAAGCGCTCTTAGCCACCTCAGTTCCGGATTTGCCCATCGCAATCCCAATATCAGCCGCCTTCAACGCCGGGGCGTCATTTACGCCATCGCCTGTCATGGCCACAACCTC